>JBCBTR010000068.1:0-10650 GCA_039818545.1 Pseudomonadota bacterium | reverse complement strand
TGTCCCCTCCCTCCTGCTGCGCGCAGGCGGGTGTAACAGCGATTGCCACGGCAGCGGCAGTGAACAGCATGGGCCGGATCATAGGATCTCCTGGTCGGTGCGTTTCAAAAAACTGGGGCTTATCTGGCGCCTGAAGGCCCAAACGTCCATGGCAATCAGGGCAGGCCGGTCTGACGAAATCGTTATCGCGTCACTGCCCCGAGACGTCGGCGCTGGTAGGCCCCGCGGTTTTCTTCAAGGGAAGGATCAGTGATGGCGACAATGTCGTCCGCACGCCGCCAGAGCGTCGTGCCGCGCTCAAAATCATCGCTGGCGCGTCGGGCAAAGGAGTGCGCCCGCGGCAGATCGCCAATGGCATAAGCAGACTCAGCCGTTGCCAGCTGGGCTTCGGCGCGCCGTCCCTGCTTGTCGAGCGTCGCTGCGAGCTGGTGCCAGGCGAAGGCATTGTTTGGCTCAGCAATCAGGGCATCGCGCAACGATTCTTCAGCAAGCTCCAGATCGCCGGGCTCGGCGCGGAAGATCAGTGACCGGGCATGGTTGATCAGTAGCAATGGGTGACCGGGCAGCAATTCGAGCGAGCGGGCATGGGGCCCAACCGATGCAGCCGCGCGCCCGCCCTCAAACAGGATCTGGCCCTTCAGCTCATGATAGTACGGGTTTTCAGGGCTCTGCTCGATCAGCATGTCCACATCCCGCAGGGCCTCGGTGAAGTCAGCAGCCTGCATGGCAGCAATCGAGCGGGCATAGATCGCCGGGGCGCTCGTGTCCGAGCGGGGATACTTCTGATAGACGCGCGCCGGAGGCTCAAGGAAGCCGATCAGCTTGGCGCGCATGAGGTCATACTGCTCCTGCGTGCGGGGATCGGGCGGCACGTCCATCAGTCCGGTCTGTTCGGCCAGCGCGCGGGTTGTGCGGATCCGGTCAGAGGCGAGCGGGTGTGCGCGGAAATACTGGTAACGGCGCGCCTCGGAGAGCACTTCCTGATACCGGAAATTCTCGAAGAACTCGACAATCCCGGCCGGCGACTCGCCGAGCGCTGCCAGATAACTGACGGCGGCAGCATCGGCAGCGGCCTCTTCAGCACGGGTATGGGTGAAGAAGTTCACCGCGGCAAACTGTTGCGAGCTGGCGATCAGGGCGGCGCCAGCATCCCCCGCTCCGGCGGCGATGGCGAGGACACCAAGCCCGATCGAGATCAGGGCCGGGCGAGACGCCTGCGCGGCGGCGCGCGAGCGGCTGACCGAGTGGCCACAGGCAATATGACAGGTCTCATGCCCGATCACGCCCTTGATCTGGCCCGGCGTTTCCGCCGCGATCAGAAGCCCGGTGTGCAGGTGGATGTTTTGCCCATTGGCGACGAAGGCGTTCAGCTCAGGACTGTTGATAATGTAGAGGCCGACATCGTCGGGATCGAGGCCGGCAGTCTCCAGAATGGGGTCGGTCCATTCGCGCAGGGTAAGCTCGATTTCCGCATCACGGATCAGCCCCTGCGCCTGCGCAGAAACGGCGGCAAACACGCCAAAAACAAGCGCCGTCAGGGCTTTGATGGGACGGGACGTCATGAACGCGGCTCCTTGGCAGCCTTCGAAACTAGACACGACCTTGGCCGCAATTGTGGCACCTGTTGAGTTTTGTCAGCTGGTGCCTGCACCGAAGATGAACGCGCCGGCCGGATCGATCGAAACACCTACTTCAACGCCGATGTCGGGCCGATCCGTCGGTGAAACAAGCGCAAAGCCGCGAAAATCGCCAGACATGAGTGTGACACGGACCAATGGCCCAGCCCGCGCAACGGCCTCGACGCGCGCAGGAATGCCGTCTTGCTTCAGCAGAACAGCTTCTTCCCGAACAGCAATTTCGACCGCAGTGCCCCCCGGATATGCGGGGGCCGAGATCGTTCCGAACGGCGTCGCGGCCTGCCCGGTCGCATCTGTCCGAGCGTGGAAAACATTGACCGGGCCAAGGGCCGCTGCGGTCTCGATATCGACAGGTGAACTGTACACTTCCTCGGGCAGGCCGGCCTGCACAACGCGCCCAGCCCGCATGACAGCAAGGCGGTCAGCGCTGATCATGGCTTCATGCGCGTCATGAGTGACAAGCAGGGCCGGTATGCCAGCGGCGCGAACAACAGCCAGCGCGCTGTCGCGGACGGCTTCGCGCAAGGCCGGGTCGAGCCCGGAAAAAGGCTCATCCATCAGGATTGCTGCAGGTTTCGGGGCCAGTGCGCGGGCAATCGATACGCGCTGTTGCTCTCCGCCTGAAAGCTGGTGCGGATAAGCTCCTGCGCGCGCAGACAGCCCGAGCCGGCCAAGCCAGGCGTCCGCCTCCTGCCGGGCAGCGCCCTTTTCCAAATGCGCGAGCCCGAACGCGACATTCTCAGCGGCGGTGAGATGGGGAAACAGCGCAAAGTCCTGAAAGACGAGACCGACCCTGCGTTTCTCGGCTGGTACGGTCTTGCGCCGGGACGACAGCACCTGCCCGCCCAAGCGAACCTCCCCGGCATCCACAGGCTCCAGCCCGGCCAGCAGGCGAAGCAGGGTCGACTTGCCCGCGCCCGACCCACCGAGCAGGGCCGTGACGGCACCGGGCTCGAGCGCAAGGCTGACGGCATCGACGACAGTGTCCTCACCATAGGAGCGGGTCACATTAACCGCTTCGAGTCTGTCCATCATTGGCCTCCGGGGCGCGCCCGCGCCAGCTGTCGGCAAAGGATCAGAATTGGACCAAGGCCAGCAAGCGTGATCAGCAGCGACGGGGCCGCCGCCGCCGCAAGGCGCTCATCTGAGGCATAGGCATGCGCGCGCACCGCCAGCGTGTCCCAGTTGAACGGGCGCAGCATCAGCGTGGCCGGAAGCTCTTTCAGGGTTTCGACGAACAGGATCAGCGCGCCAATCGCGGCCCCGGACAAGGCGATGGGCCGGTCCACTGACCATGCCTGCCGCAGAGGTCCGGCCCCAAGGCTGCGCGCCGCATGGCCAAGAGAGGCCGGGGATCGCATAAGGGCAGCTTCCATCGGCCCTGCCCCGGCAGCGGTGAAACGGCTGGCATAGATCCAGACGAGCAGTGCCACAGCTGTTCCGCCCGTCAGGCTGAGCGGCAGGATGCTGAGCACCATCAGCCCGCCCACCGCGAGAACAGCCCCCGGCACCGCATATCCGGCAGAGGCCGCAATCTGGCCGAGGCGTGCGCCGATTTTCCGCCGGCGCGCGCCGAGTGCGATGACCACGGCCAGCAGAAAGGCAAAGGCTGCGCCCATGCCCGCCAGAAGGACCGAATTCCAAAGCGCATCCCCAAGGGGCGCAACAGAGGCGCGCTGCTCAATTGCGATCCAGGCAAGACGCGCCACAGGAATGAGAAACCCTGTGGCGAAGACGGTGAAGCAAAAGAGGCTCGCGCCCATCGCCGCCAGTCCGCCCAGACGAATGCGGCCCGGATCACGCCACCGGATCGAGCTCGCCTGAATGCCGCCCTGCCCGCGTCCGCGCCGCTCCATCCATTGAAAGGCGAGCGCGATGGCAATCAGGAAGACAGACAGGCGCGCCGCCGCAGCGGCATCTCCAAAGCTTGACCATGTCCGCACCAGACCAACTGTCAGCGTTGGCACGCCGAGAAAGTCGGCCGCGCCATAGTCGGCAGCGGCCTCCATGAGCGCGAGGCTGAGGCCGGCTGCAATGGCCGGACGTGCCCCGGGAAGCGCGACCTGCCAGAACGCGCGTGCTGGCCCGGCTCCAAGGCTGCGGGCAGCCTCCAGCGCGCAGACCGACTGGGTGGTGAACGCCGCCCGGGCGCTGAGATACACATAAGGGTAGAGACACGCAGCCAGCACGAAGGCGCAACCGGGCACGCTGTAGACATCGGGAAACCAGAAGTCGCGCGCAGCCAGTCCCGTCGCATCGCGGATTGCGCTCTGGAACGGGCCGGACACGCCCAGAAGATCGGCATAGGAATAAGCGATGACATAGCCGGGCGCGGCAAGCGGCACGACGAGCGCCCAGTCGAAGATCCGGCGGCCAGGGAAATCAAAGGCAGAGACCAGCCACGCGGCCGGAATTGCTGCCGCCAGCACCAGCGCCGCGCAGGTCAGCAGGACACCGAGCGTGCTCGCGAGATAAGTCACCAGACGGGTCGAAACGACCTGATCCCAGGCCGCGCCACCGCCAAATAACAGCCCACCAAGACAGGCCGCCAGCACGGGCGCGCCAATCAGCACGGCCGCGCCTATCGCCGGCAGATCGTTCAGTGTCGGTGGCGCGCGCAGCCAGCCCGGCCGGGATGCTGCAAGCATTCAGACTAGTCCCAACCGGCGTCGAGGAAGATCGACTGTGCTTCCGACTGCCGCGCACCAAGCACGGTGAGCGGCAGGTCGCTTTCCTCAAAATCCGGAAGCGTTTCCAGACCTTCAGGCAGCGGTGCACCGTCGACCAGCGGAAACTCCTTTGTCTCCATGGTCAAAAGGCGCTGGCCTTCAGGCGTTGTCAGGAACTCGATAAAGGCGATGGCCGCCTCCTTGTTTGGCGCGTGCGCTGCGACGGCGGCACCGGTGACATTCACATGAGTTCCCGTACCAGCCTCTCCAAAGGACGGAAAGCTCAACGCGGTTGCCTCCGCAATGGCGCGCCGATCACTGGAAGCATTCGTCGCAACGCGAACCCAGTAATAGTGGTTCACAAGGGCCACCGCGCATTCGCCTGCAGCGACCGCCTCTATCTGGGCAGTGTCCCCGCCCTGCGGTGCCCGCGCGAAATTGGACACGACGGCCTCGGCCCAGCCGCCTGCAGCATCCGCCCCGACCCGTTCGATCAGTTCTCCCATGAGGGAGAGATTGTAGATGTTAGAGCTGGACCGGATGCAAACTTCTCCCTCAAGGGCGGGGTCGGCAAGATCCGCATACTCGTCAACCTGCTCAGCCGAGACCCGCTCGGGATCGTAGGCGATCAGCCGCACGCGTTTGGCGAGCCCGTACCAATGGCCATCCGGGTCCCGGAAACGCTCCGGGATCACGGTGTTCAGAAGCTCAGAGGAAGAGGCTTGCGTGAGGCCGGCCTCCTGAAAGCGGTAAAGCGCGCCAGCATCGGAGGCGATGACAAGATCGGCCGGGCTGCGCTCGCCTTCTGCTTTCATGGTTTCCAGAAGCTGCGGCGCGCCAGTCTCCCGCACGCGCACACGAATGCCCGTTTCTTCCTCGAAAGCGGCGTAGAGCAGCCGGTCTGAATCATAGTGTCGCGCGCTATAGACGTTCAGGACGCCCGCATCGGCGACCGGTTCGCCAGCCGATGCTTCATCGGAGGGCGCGTCGCCGGAACACGCCGTGAGCGCAATAAGGGCGGCGAACAGAGTGGGGATCCGCATGGGACAAACCTCGAAGGTGACTTGAGAACCATTCGCAATAGTCTTTAATGTCAGTCCCGGCAAGAGCACACGGTTGCGGCAGATTCAGCCTGTTTCTTGCAAGGCGATCCCTGAGACCGGTTTTCGCCGCTGTGGCGAAACCGTTGGCGCGCATTGGTTGCGTCAAAATGGGACAAGCGGGTGGTAGCGTATCATGAGTAACGAATCTGTTCTGTCTGTCGGCGTGGCGCAGCCTGATGACGAGACCCGCCTGACAGAAGCCATCGAGGCCTTCACGCGCTGGCGCGCCGACATCGCGCCAGACAAGATGCCGGACAATGACGCGCCGGCGATTATCGTCCGCACCGCCTGGGGCGACGATGGCGCGCTTCGCAAGACTCTGATCTTCGATGATGAGAAATGGGCGGCCTTCTTCCTGAAAATCTGGCAGCGCGACAGCCACGCCTGAAAACAGCGCGCTGCATTTGAGCGGCTGTGATCTGTTGATAAGGGAACGCGATGAGCTCATCGCCTCCCTCCATCTCGATTGTCGGTGCCGGCGTGATCGGCCTGTCCTGCGCCTGGGCCCTTGCCCGGCGGGGCGCGGCAGTCACCCTTTACGACAAGGGCCAATCCGGACTGGGCGCGAGCTGGGCAGCGGCTGGCATGCTGGCCCCGGCGTTTGAAGCCGGATCGGAGGCCAGTGCACATCCTCTTTTGTTCGAGCTGTGCATGGCGGGCGCGCAGTTGTGGCCGGACTTTGCAGCCGACCTTGAACGACAGACAGGCCGGACGATCGGCTATTCTCCCGGCCTTTCCCTCGCTGTGGCGGCGACGGACGACGAAACGAAGAGTCTGAACCAGTTGCACGCAGCGCTGGAGCAGGTCGGCGCGGCATGTGAGCCGCTCTCCCCGGAAGCAGCGAAGCAGATGGAACCGGCGCTCACGGGTCCGGTCTCGGCGGCGCTTGCCCTGACAACGGATGGCCATGTCGACAATCGCGCTTTGTGTGAGGCGCTGGCAGCGGCCTGCGGCGCGGCAGGCGTTCGGTTTATCATGCAGCGCGCTGTTGAGACGGGCGAAGACCTTGGGAGTGATTTCACGCTCTGGACAACGGGGGCAGACCCTTCTCTGGCCGGGATTTTGCCCGTGAAAGGCGCGGCCTTTTCGCTCCGCCCTTCCTCCTCGCTTCCGAAAAGAGCCGTTCGGTTCGGGGATATTTATTTCACACCGCACGCCGACCGGGTTGTCATCGGCGCGACGGTCGAGCCCGGCAAAACGGACCTTGAACCGAGCCGCGAAGCGATCGGACGGCTTCATGCGCGTGCGGCAGAGATTTGCGACGGCGTCGAGGGCGGTGTCCTGCAAATGCGCTGGGCTGGCGTGCGACCCGCAACCGCCGATCATGCCCCGATGATCGGACGGCGCGCGAACGGGGACTGGATCGCGACCGGGCATTATCGCAATGGGATTCTGCTCGCGCCGATCACGGGCGAGATCATTGCCGACATGATTATCTCCGACGATGCCAGCACGCTCGCCGCCGCCTTCTCACCGGAGCGCTTCACCCCCGCGACGGCCTGACGCCGCGTCTGCGCTGGACGGCGCAGCGACCGGGGCATAAATCTCTCCGCAAAGGGAGACACCGCATGCACCAGATCGCGCCGATGAGCGAAGACCAGATGGCGATCAAGGACGCCGTTGCGCGCACCTGCGCCCAGTTCGACGATGAATACTGGTCGAGGACTGACGATACCGGCGACTGGCCCGAGGCGTTTTGCGATGCGATGGCAGAAGGTGGCTGGCTCGGCGTGGCCTTCCCTGAAGAATATGGCGGCTCCGGGCTCGGGCTGACCGAAGCGGCGCTGATGATGCAGACGGTGACGCGCTCGGGGGCCGGTTTTTCCGGTGCCTCGGCGATCCACCTGAATATTTTCGGGCCGAAACCGCTGGAGAAGTTCGGCACCGAAGAACAAAAGCAGGAAAGCCTGCCCAAGATCATCTCCGGTCAGGAGAAGATGTGCTTTGCGGTAACGGAGCCCAATTCCGGCCTCGACACCTCCTCCCTCGAAACCAAGGCCGAGCGCACAAATTCCGGCTACACGATCAATGGCCGCAAGATCTGGACGACCGGCGCGCAGCGCGCCGACAAGATCCTGATCATCGCGCGCACCACGCCCAAGGAAGAATGCGCCAAGCCTTATCTCGGGCTCTCGCTGTTCTATACCGATCTCGACCGCGGCAAGATCGACGCGAACCCGATTCCGAAAATGGGCCGCAAGGCGGTTGAGTGTAACACCCTCTTCATTGACGGGCTTGAAGTGCCGAAAGAGCATCTGATCGGCGAGGAAGGCGCGGGCTTCAAATATCTCATTCAGGGTCTGAACCCGGAACGCGTCCTGTTCGCGGTGGAAGCGGTCGGGCTCGGCTTTGCGGCGCTGGAGCGCGCGGCCACTTATGCCAATGAGCGCGTTGTCTTCGGCCGGCCGATCGGCCAGAATCAGGGCGTTGCCCATCCGCTCGCAAAGGCGTGGGCGGAACTGTCAGCGGCCGAGATGCTGGCCTACAAGGCGGCCTCGCTGTTCGATGCCGGCGAGGAATGCGGGGCGGAAGCGAACGCTTCGAAATATCTGGGGGCCGAAGCGGGCTTTCGGGCCTGCGAGAGTTCGGTGCTGGCGCATGGCGGCATGGGATACGCCAAGGAGTATCAGGTGGAGCGCTATATGCGCGAAGCGATGCTTGCCCGGATTGCGCCAGTCAGCCGGGAGATGATCCTGAACTATATCGCCGAGCGCGTGCTGGGACTTCCGAAGAGCTATTAGCGCGGACGCCAGCTCATTTGCCCGGCGTGTCGCGAGACATCCGGCGGGCGGGTTGAGTTTTGGTTGAGGGGTCGGCGCTAACCCGGCTCTAGGATTGGCTGCGGCGGTCCGGCATTCGTTGCCGTCGGGCATGGTCTGACGGCTCTGCCCCGGCGCAGCAGCAGCTTCATGTGAGCCGAGAGGACGTCAGAGATGGGCCCTTCGATCAAGTCGGAGGGCGACGGAGCGGTGAGTTTGGAGGCTGTGGCGGAGAGTTCGGAGAGGCGTAACTGCCAGTTTTCCGAGGTTACTGGCGCGTCTTCGATGAATCTCACGCGGATGCGGCCGTGATCGTTCACGGCGATGATCATCTGGCGGGCATAGCCGAGGGTTTCCGCATCGACCCATGCCCAGAGATGGAATTTCACGATCTCAAGGCAGAGCACCGGCCAGTAGAGGACAGGCACATAGGCGAACCATTCGGAGATGAGCTGGCGATCCATGGGTGGAGTATACGACTGGCTCGCAGGGGGTGGGATAAGGTTTGTCTTCTTTCCCACGTCCGCTCAGCCCGGCGCAGGCCGGGATCTCCAACAGTTACGCCGGAACACGTGGGACGAGATCCCGGATCAAGTCCGGGATGAGCGGTGTGAAAGGCGGGGATAAGCCCTGCTCGCGATCCACACGCGGCCGAGGGTCATGCGTGCCGACTATGATTGGAGCCTAGTCGCCCCAGACGACGTCCGGGCGGGCATTGATGCGGCCGGCCATATCGGCGGTGGCCTGACTGGGGGAGGTTGAGGCGTCAGCCGCGTGTGCGTGGCGGCCCGGCATCGCGGAAAACCCGGCCATCCGGTAAGGGCTGCCGGCATTGCGATCCACCTGGCGCGCGCGCACGCGTTCAATGGCATCCTCGGCGACCCAGACATCAAAGAACGGATCGTAGATCGGGGCGGCTGACCTTGCGTCTGCGGCGATTGAGGCCATGGCGGCGTCACGCATGGCGCGGGTCGGGCAGTTCACGCGCTGGCTGGGCGTCAGGCGGGCACACTGGACGGCGCGGGCGAAGCGCTGAACGGGGCCCGGGGCACTGTCGAAGTAGCGGTCCGGGAATTCAACGCGCTGGCGCTCGCGCGGGTCAGGCCGGTCGCGGGGATCTTTCGGACCGCGCGAGAAGTCCGCCGGCGGGGCGTTCTGCGCGTCAGCGGGGCGATCCGGCGCGCTCGGGTCTGCCAGCCGGGCGGCATTTCTCACAACTTCAAGGCTGGACGGGGCCGGCACGTCGCCAATGCGGGCCGCATCGCTGGCATCTTCCTGCGGGGCCGGGCTGAAATCCGGGGCAGAATCATCATCGGGAGACGCCGCACCCGGAACCGGCCATTCAATGATCGAGACAAGGATCGGGTCTGCGTCGCTGTCATTGGGCTCGACATCCAGCCAGAACACGACCCCGACAAGGCAGATGTGCAGGGCAGCGGCCGCAATAATGCCCCGCCCCCGCTCCAACCAGCCGAGGATCTCCACCCTGTTCATTGCCCCATTATAGCCGCAAATCCCGGAAGGGGCGCCTTAACTTTATGTGAACTCTTGGAAATGTTGTGCGATTCGCCCAATCAGGCCGGCGTCAGCAGCTTTCCATTGACCAGACGCTCATAGTCTTCAACCAGAGCGCCCGTGATCTGCCCGGGTTTGAACGTGTGCTCGCCGATCTCGGCAACGGGCGTGATTTCAGCCGCCGTGCCGGTGATGAAGCATTCCGAGAAAGTCGGCAGTTCATCCGGGAAGATGGCCCGCTCCACAACTTCGATCTGGCGCGCTTTTGCAAGGCCAATGGCGGTGCGCCGCGTAATGCCGTTCAGGAAACAGTCCGGGGTTGGCGTATGAATCGCGCCATCGCGGATGAAGAAGATGTTCGCGCCGGTGGCTTCCGCGATCTGGCCGCGCCAGTCGAGCATCAGAGCATCCTGATACCCCTCCTTCTCTGCGGCATGCTTGGACATGGTGCAGATCATGTAGAGCCCGGCTGCCTTTGAATCGCAGGGCGCGGTTTCCGGACTCGGGCGCTTCCACTGGGCATGCGTCATGCGGATGCCCTTCATCTTGTCCGCGAAATAGTCACCCCAGTGCCACGTGGCGATGGCGAGGTGGATGGTGTTGTTCTGCGCGGAAACCCCCATCATTTCCGAGCCGCGCCAGGCGATGGCGCGAACATAAGCGCTTTCGAGGCCGGAGCGGGCGAGCGTCTCTTTCTTGGCGTCTTCGATCTGCTCCACGGTGAACGGGATATCGAAGCCGAGAATGTCTGCCGAATTGTGCAGGCGCTGCGAATGCTCCAGCGATTTGAAGATCTGGCCGGAATAGGCGCGCTCGCCTTCGAACACCGCAGACGCATAGTGCAGGCCGTGGGTCAGGATATGGACCTTGGTCTCCCGCCACGGGACAAACTCGCCATCCATCCAGATGTGGCCGTCGCGGTCGTCATAAGGGATCAGGGCCATGGCAGGCTCCTCGCTTGCGCTTT
>JBCBTR010000067.1:0-10671 GCA_039818545.1 Pseudomonadota bacterium | reverse complement strand
GTGGCCTTACGCTGGCAGCATGCCTCTATGGTTACCTCGCCTGTCCGGAACCGCTGGCACCCAAACACCGGAGGTCGTTCTCGCTGAAGCGGGCGAACCCAGCAGGTAATCTCGCGGCCCTGTCGGCCTATCCGTCTATCCTTGGGGCATTCGCGGCGCTGTTCTGCATCCAACTGGCAAGCCAGTCTTACGCATCCGTCTGGTCCTTCTTTGCGATTGAGGCTGTCGGCTGGACGCCTTTTGCGATCGGGCTGTCGGCCACGGCCTATGGGGTGATGATGGCCGGTGTTCAGGGCGGGCTGACGGGTCGAGCCGTCGCCCGCTTTGGCGAAAGACGCATTGTCCGCGCGAGCCTGCTCCTTGGCATCATCTCTTATGGTCTCATTTCGCAGGCCAGCACCGGCGCGATGATCTATGGCGGCGTTGTTCTCGGTGGATTTTCCGGCATGGCCTTCCCGACCATTCAGGCCATGATGAGCCGCAAGGTTCCGCCCAACGCGCAAGGCGAGTTACAGGGCGCTGTGACAAGCGCCTATAGCCTGTCAGCCATCATCGGGCCGGTCCTGATGACCCAGCTCTTCAGTTCGTATGCCGACAACACTGGGCTTTACTTCCCCGGAGCACCCTTTCTGGCCGCAGCGGTGCTGATCGCGGGCGCGCTGTTGATCTTCACGGTCTATGCGCGCGGCGACCCTCAGCTGGCAGGCGGTGTCAGCAGGTCATAGCCAAGGTCGAACCGAAAAAGCTCGGTCACCCGATCTCGGTAGATCTCCAGCGCCTCGCCCGAGAACTGTTCTTCAAGGGAGACTTTGCGGGTCTGAAGCACGTTCGGCTCAGCATTCGGGTCCACCTTCTCCGACATCGCTTCCTTGGTGCCGGCCTTCAACGCCTCATCGATCGCATGGGGCGAGAGATCGATTTTCCAGTGATCTGCAACCATCTCCAGCGTGTGGTATGGGTTCAGCCGGGTGTCCTCATACTGAACCCGCAGAACAGACTGCGGATAACGCGCCTCGACCTCGCCCCACCGGTTCCAGAAACGCGCCAGCCAGTAGAGGTCGCAGCGGTAACGTTTTCCATCCGGATCGCCGCGGAGATAGGTCTCCCAATCAACCTCGATGTCATAGGCCCATTTGGCATGGTGGCTTGAGAGGATCGCCATTGGATGGCGGATGCAGAGCGCGTAAGGTGGCAGTTTCGCCAAGTTCCGCGCCCAGCTCCAGTCAGCGAGGCGATGCGGGATCGTGTGACTGAAGGCCAGCCTTGGCAGTTCCGGATATACCGGCGCATCTTTCGGCCAGCCAATGTAGGGCCGCACCGCATCCTCGGAGAAGTATTCCGGGCGCGGCACGTCATATGTCTCCGCTAGCGCCACGGCGAGCATGTACTTCATCCAGTGCGTGCCGGAGTTCTTGGAGGTGACGAGAAACCAGTCAAACGCGCCATGACGCAGGACGGAGAAGTTCATCCAGTTATCGTTCCAGACTTTGCCAGCGTAGCTCATGAGGCGCTTTTAGCCGCAAGGGGCCGCCGCGCAAGCTCGGGAGCCCTCAGAAAACCGCGTGGTCACCTCGCTCGGCCACGGCCTCACCCTCGATCAGACGCGCATAATAGTCGAACAGAGTCTCGGTTCCGGTGGAGGGCGTCAGGTCAGCGTCATACTCGCCAGTCTCCGGATTGAGGACGAGCATGGACTCCGTCCCGTAGTACCGGCCGATACGGGCAAGCGCCGCTTTCTCAGCAAGCGACGGGACAACCACCCCGAGAGCCGACAGCGCGCCGATAATCACATCCATGAACGCGACAGGCATGTGGGAGAAACGTGGCTCACGACCCAATAGCGCGAAGAGATGCTCGCCCTGCGCCTTCGGCGTTATCGCTTCCCCCGGCCCTCCAATGGGCAAGGTCTGATTGTGGCGCGTCTCATCTCGAAGACATTCGGCAATGTAACGCCCAAGCTCATCATCGCTGATCGGCTTGCACGCGGTGAGCTCCCCATTGCCGAAAACGAGGAAAGGTTTGCCCGCCTTCACGCGCTCCACCTGCCCGGACAGGGATTTGAAGAAGGCCGTTGGCCGAACGATTGAGTAAGTCAGTCCCGACGCTTTCAGCTTGTCCTCGAAGGCGAGTTTCGCTTTCTGGAATTCAAGGCGTGGTTTCTGAACGCAAATCGCGGACAACAGCACCATGTGCGAAACACCCGACTCTCGCGCGGCTGCCAGCGCGGTCACATGAGCATCATGATCGATCGCCCACGCATCCTTCGGCGCGCCCGTTCTTGAAGCGAGGCACGAGACCAGCACATCGAACGTCTCGCCCTGAAATCCGTCCGTCTTGAGGGACGCCGCATCGGTCACATCTCCGAAGCGCAGGGTCGCCCCTGTCAGAAGATCGGCCGCGCCGTCAGCGGTGATCGCGCCACCAATCCCGGTCTTCGGACGGATGAAACAGGTCACATCATGCCCGCAGGCCACCAGCGCCCGCACCGTGGCTTGCCCGATCGTTCCCGTTGCGCCAAGCGCCATGACCCGCTTGCGGGTCGGTGCCGCATCTGAGGCATCAGGAGAGGATGGCGGGATCAGGTCTTCAGCTCAACCTTGTCCCGGAACACCTGAAGCAGGCTCAGCTGTTCCCGGCTGGGTGTGCCTTCCGCTTCGGAGACAGCGACCAGCATGGAATCAAGGTCGACGATCTGTTTCGGGCCGATCCCCGGCACTCGGAGGACGAAATCGCTCATCCGGCTGATCACGGCGTGAGCGGCCGGCGCGTTTCGGGTCAGCCACGCCGCATGTGCGATCAGGGCTTCCGCATCATCCTGTGAGAGCTCAAAGTCACGCACCATCTGCTCAGTCATAACCGCCTTGTGGTCCCGGCTGACCTCGCCGCCGGCGCGCGCGATTTCGAGCATGATGATGGCTGCGGCCTCTCTTGGGTCATCGACCAGTTTCAATCCGCCCTGCCCCGCCTGCCGCTTGAATTTTAGACGGCGCGGCAGGTTCGCAGCAGACTTTGCAAGGTCTGCTCCGCCGCGCGCCGCGTCAGAGATCATCTTGATACGCCAGTACCAGACAGAGATGGCCGTCACGATTCCAATGATGGCGATGAGAATGTGCAAAAGAAAAACTCCCGGATGAACCGGGAGCTTATCGGATTTAGCAGTTTGTCTGAAGCAGAATCCTACGGCGCACCGCCAGCAGGGTCAGCGGCGAGGTGCGCCTGATCCAGCACGTAAGCGCGGATCGCTTCGGACTCCTCGTTCGTGAGCTGGTCGCTGAACGAGACCATGCCGATCGAGGCAAGGTTTCCATCCATCACGACACTGGCCCATGCGTCCGCATCGCCGGCATAGTCTGACCAGCGCAGATCCGGCAGCACGCCCGAGGAGATGACCAGCGGCCCGTGGCAGACCATGCAATTGCGCGAGTACTGCACGAGCCCGGCCTGCAGGGTCTCTTCATCGCCAAACGCTTCGGCCTTGGGCGTCTTGTCGATCTCCGGCAGATCAACGGTCGCGATCAGACCATTGCCTCCAAGTTTGAACGTGACCACCCGGCCAACCATAGGCGGAACCGACTCTTCCAGCGCATAACCTGCGGCCAGCGTGAAGGCAGATCCGAAGCCCGTCGTGATCGTGACATACTGTTCGCCATCAATCTCGAATGTGCCCGGGCCGGAGGCAGCACCGGATTTTACGTCATGGCTCCACAGGCGCTCACCCGTGGCCGCGTCATAGGCCGCAAAGGTGCCGTCCAGTCGCCCCTGAAAGACCAGTCCACCAGCGGTTGAGAGCACGCCGCCATTCCAGGCATTGTTATGTTCCACCGACCAGCGCGCTTCCTGCGCCACCGGATCCCATGCGATGAGGCGGCCCTTGAGCGTCGCACGCAGAGCCTCGATCAGGCCTTCGGGCGGATCAAGGGGAAGTCCGGCTGCAAAGTCGACGCCCGTATTCCAGCGCACCGAATCGGTTGTGCCCGGATCATCTGTATAGGCCTGCGGGATTTCCTGAGCCGGAATATAGGCAAGGTTCAGGTCCGGATTGAAGGCCATGGGTTGCCAGTTATGGGCCCCCAGCGGGCCCGGCGTCTGAAGGTAGGGTGCGTCTGCGTAGCGGGCCTCTTCCACTTCAATCGGTCGCCCGGTTTCATCCAGGCCCGTCGCCCAGTTCACAGGAACAAACGCCTCCCCGGAAATGAACTCCCCGGTCTCGGCATCGACAACATAGAAGAACCCGTTCTTCGGGGCCTGCATGGCCACGCGGCGGGTCGCGCCATCCTCTCCGAGCGGAAGATCCGCAAGGATGATGGTCTGGGTGGCGGTGTAGTCCCAGGTCTCACCGGGGGTTGTCTGGAAGTGCCAGACATACTCGCCCGTCTCTGCATCGACGGCCACGATGGAGGACAGGAAGAAATTGTCACCGGCTGACGGATCACGCACCCGCTGGTTCCAGGGCGAACCATTGCCGACTCCGAAAATCACGCGGTCATTCTGGTCGTCATAGTCGATTGCATCCCAGACCGTGCCGCCACCGCCATCTGTCGTCCATGCGCCGTCATCGCCCCATGTGTCGTTCGCGACGGAGGCAAAGATCGCGTCGGACGCGGCATTGTCCGCGTTCTTGTTCGGGTTCGGGGTCGTATAGAACCGCCAGACCAGCTTGCCCGTATCGGCATCATAGGCCGACAGATAACCGCGCACGCCAAGCTCTGCGCCGCCATTGCCGATGAACACTTTGCCATTGGCAACACGTGGCGCACCCGTGATTGTGTACGGCTTGGACTGGTCGACGGTGATCGTGGACCAGACGACATTCCCTGTTTCGGCGTCCAGGGCTTCGAGGCGGCCGTCGATGACGCCGACATAGATCTTGCCATCATAGACCGCGACGCCGCGGTTCACGACGTCACAGCAGGCATTCACGCCGACAGCGCGGTCGACATCCGGATCATAGACCCAGAGCTCTTCCCCGGTGACCGGATCCAGTGCGTAAACCACCGACCAGGCGGAGGTGACATACATTACACCATCGACGACGATCGGGGTCGATTCCACCCCCCGTGCGGTCGCGAGATCATAGGTCCAGGCCACGCCGAGCTGATCGACATTGCCTGCATTGATCTTGGTCAGGCGCGAATGGCGTTGCTCATCATAGGTGCCGCCATAGGTCAGCCATTCTTCAGGCGTCTCGGCCGCTGCGCTGATCCGGGCGGTATCGACCGCCGCAAATTCAGCCGTTGAGGCGGACGTCTCCGGCTCTGGCGTCCCCGTCCGGCTGTCCCCGCCCCCGCACGCCGCAAGCAGCGTTGCTGCGGCACCGGCCGCAATAATCGTATTGAGTTTCCGCATGGCGGCTCTCCCCTCTGATCGTGTTTGCGGTCTGACGCCGCTTATTCCCGATCCATGCTAAGGCATGGCCCGCGCTTGTCGAGATGTATCGCTGGGTCAGAGCCTGCCTTTAAGCAGCCGCTCCGGCGGCCTCGCCGAGGTCTGTCTTCGCGGCGCGCATGGCACCACCAACGATCTCGCGCCATGTTTCGAGCGTTTCGGCATCGCCCGCGCCATCAGGAAACGTCACGGAGCGGGACGCGTTCACAACGCCGCCCTCCAGCCGGTTCCCGGCCTTCACAAAGCCCGCCAATGCGTCGTCCGCGCCCGCGCCCTGCGCGCCATAGCCCGGCACGAGGAACAAGGCTTTCGGCGCAAGCGCTCTCAAGGCTCTGGCCTCTTCGGGCCCCGTCGCACCGGCAACCAGCATGAGGCTGGACCAACCAGACGTTCCTTCAAGCCGATTGATAAGGGGACCGAGCGCGGTCACAACCCGCGCATACAGAGGCGCGCCGCCCATATCCTTGGCCTGAAAATCAGCCGAACCCGGATTGGAGGTACGCGCCAGCACAGCGAGACCCCGACCCGTCTCTTCAGCCACCCGGGCAAAAGGCTCCAGCGTATCGAGGCCCATATACGGGTTCACTGTCAGCGCATCGCAGGGAAACGGGGCATCATCTGCAAGATAAGCCTGCGCATACCCTTCCGCTGTTGATCCGATATCGCCGCGCTTGGCATCGAGAATGGTCACAAGACCTGTCTCCCGCGCGGCCTGGCAAACCGCCCGCAACGCGGACATGCCCTCCGGGCCAAGCCGTTCGAACAGGCCAGCCTGAGGTTTTACGGCAGCGACCCCGACTTCAGCGGCAAGGCGGACAATCTCCACACCCCAGGCCTTCACGCCGTCAGCGGTGTCTCCACCGAAAAGTGCAGGAATGCGCCCGGCATGTGGATCGACACCGATACAGAGCGGACCGTTCAGGCGCGCAGCTTCAATCAGACGGTCAGCGAAATGTCGCATGCCCCCGCCTTAGAGGCGGATGGCGGAGATGAAAAGACAGTGCCGCCAATTACCCGCTGGAGAGAACGAGCCCGAGTATCCCCGCACTGACCAGCAGGACACCTGCAATCTCTCGCAACGACACCCGCTCACGAAAGACAAAAACAGAGGCGGCAATCATGAAGACCACTTCGATCTGCCCAACAGCACGGACATGGGCCGCATTCTCAAGCGTGAACGCCGTAAACCATGCGAGCGACCCCAGCATACCGACCAGTCCAACAAGACCCGCCGCGCGCCAGTGGACGAAAAGTTTCGAGACCTGCCCCGCCTCCCGCCAGCGCAACCATGCAAGCACCATCAGCGCCTGTACCGTTGTCACGAAGGCCAGTGTCATGCTGGCGCGCAGGAATACATCTCCGGAAGCGAGCGACAAAGACGCGCCGCGATAGGCCACCGCCGACAGGCCAAACAGTCCGCCTGACGCAATACCCATCCAGATGGTCGGATTGAGCCAGCGCCCGCCCTTCTCCCGGTTCGCCGGCAGTGAAATCAGGATCACGCCGAGCAGACTGACAATGATAGCAACCGCGACGCCGGGAGACAGCCGGTCCCCCAGAAGGACAATGCCGAACAAGGCGGTCTGGATCGGCTCAGTCTTGGTAAAAGCCGTCGCGACCGAGAAGTTCTGGAAAGAGAAGAGATGGATCAGCAGGCCACTCGCCACGATCTGGCAAACCCCGCCTGCGACTGAGAAACCGACAAAAGTTGCCCCGGCCGCAGGCACCGCATCCCCGCGCGCCAGCACAAGACCGGCGAACAGGACAAGCGCCAGCGGCGCGGCAAAAACAAAGCGCGCAGCCGTAGAGCCCCATGTGCTGAGCACCTGCTTCAGATTCTTTTGAAGAGCTGACCGCAAATTCTGGCTGAAGGCCGCAAAGACCGTGATCGGGATCCAGAGTTCCATGCCGGCCTAGCTCACCCGGCAGGCGACCTTCACCACTCTCAGGGACCGGCGGGCATCGTCGGCGCGCCGCCCATAGTCATTATCGTTGATGGGCCGCGTGGAGCCTGCCTCAATATCAACGCCGCTCTGGTTGATGAACTCGGACACGGCCCCCGGTGTTGCTGTGTAAATCCGTCCCCTGCGCGGGCTCTCGGCGACGATCACGCCCCGCACAAAACCCTCCGCATCGAAGACCGGCCCACCGCTCAGGCCACCAAGGGAGCCGTCGAGACCCCGCGTGCGCCCGATCTCTGCCCAGGCGAGCACAGGTTCAACCCCGCGCCGCTTGCCGCTGGTGACAAGCTTGGACCGTGAAAGCAGGCGGCTTGCCGCCTCGCCCGGTCGCCCTTGCGGATAGCCGATATGATAGCCCCGCTCCCCGACCCGCAGGTCCGGCGCGGTGTCGATCGCCACCGCATTTGGGCTGCGCCCCGTTGAGATCAGCGCAAGATCGCTGTCATCATCCACCTGTACTCGCGCGGCCGGAACATACTGTCCGGGGCCGACAAGCAGGCCAACGTCCCGGCAACCATCCACAACATGGCGGGCGGTGAGCCAGTCGCCCGACTCATTGATTGCGAAGGCTGTGCCGACGCCGTCCTTTGGTTCGTCCACTCGGACAAGGATCTGCTCATCGAAGGAGGATGGCGGCGGCAGAAGCGGGCCGTCCTGCTCAAGGGTCTCTGGTGGCGGCTCTGCGGTGTCCACGCCTGGATCGGCGGCGTGTAGCACCCAGACAACAACGCCGAGCGCTAGCGCGTAAACAAACCAGTCAGGCAGACGCAAGGCGGATGCCTCCTAGAACCGTTGCAGGGCCGGGTCCCACAAACCTGCGGCGAGAATCATGGCGGTTGAGAGCTTTGCAGCGATCAGGACGATGGCAGCACCCGCCTCATCGTTTTCAATCCTCTTGGGAATATCGCGCAGGATAAGGTCCACCACCCGATAGGCGATGAGTTGGAGCAGCAAAGCGACCGCCCCCCAGACCAGCAAATCAACCAAAGACACAGACGAAGCGAGCGCCGAGGAAATCGGCAGCGCAAGCCCGGCAATGGCACCGGCAAGCGCCAGCCCGGCTGCGCCATTTCCGCCCCTTACAAGGGCCAGCTCTTTCCAAGGCGTCAGCAGCACGTAAACCGTGCACGCTAAGAGCAACAGGCCGCCTGCAGCACCTGTCCAGATTAAAAAACGGGGAAAGCCCTCAACGAAGGCTTGAATTGGGGCGTCCATGCCTGCCTCTTTCGCGGAAGCCCGGGATTCGGGCTGACATATTGAGCGAGAAGTCCTACCCGCCCCCTTCCCGCGCCTCAAGGAGATCATCGAATGCTTGATGGAAAAACAGCACTTGTCACCGGCTCAACAAGCGGCATCGGTGCCGCGATCGCCGAGCGCTTCGCACGCGACGGTGCCAATGTCGTGCTGAACGGATTTGGCGACGAAGCAGAGATCGAAGCCCAGCGCGCCGGGCTGGAAAAATCCCATGGCATCAAGGCTGGCTATGCCAATGCCGACCTGACCGACCCCGATGCGATCGAAGGTCTGATGGGTTATGTCGCCCGCGATTTTGGCGGGGTAGATATCCTCGTGAACAATGCCGGGGTGCAGCATGTTTCCGCCATTGAAGATTTTCCGGTCGCGAAGTGGGATCTGATCATCGCGCTCAATCTGACGGCCGCTTTCCACACAACCCGCATGGCGATTCCCGGCATGAAGCAGAAAGGCTGGGGCCGGATCATCAACACCGCGTCGGCCCATGCCCTCGTCGCCTCGCCCTTTAAGTCTGCCTATGTTGCCGCCAAGCATGGCATCGCTGGACTGACCAAGGTGATCGCGCTTGAGGGTGCCGAACATGGCGTGCGCTGCAATGCGATCTGCCCGGGTTATGTCTACACACCGCTGGTCGAGGGTCAGGTCGCCGACACTGCGAAGTCGCGCGGCATGAGCGAGGAAGACGTGAAACGCGACGTGCTGCTCGCTGCTCAGCCGACAAAGGAGTTCGTGACCTCAGAACAGGTTGCCGCGATGGCCTCTTTCCTCTGTTCGCCAGACGGGCAGCAAATCAACGGAGCCATGATGCAGATCGATGGCGGCTGGGTCGCTCAGTAAAACTGCCAGTCCGGACAAGCAGATCGTTAGGATTTCCATGCGATAGGCCGCCCTCAATTCACGACTGAAGGACTGGCCCGATGACAGAGACTGCAAACCGCCCAAACACGCTCCGGCTGGCCGCCATCCGCCGGGCTGGCGATCCCGGTGCCGCCTTTCGGCCGGGCATCCTTTACGTGGACCACATCGTCGCCGTCCTCGAAGCCAGCGATGCGACCACGGAAATCGTAATGGCGACCGGGGTGTCCTTCGAAGTCAATATGACGCTGGAAAAGTTCGCGACACGCCAGCGGATCGACAAGTCGACCAGCTAGACGCGGATCCTCAGGCGGGGATTTCCTCACCAGCCCAGTCAAACACCTTTCCGGTATCGCCGGGCCTCAGCCCATCGATAACGCCAAGGAGTTGCTGCGCGGCATAGTCTGGCGTGAAAAGCTTCTTGTCGGGCACATTGCCCTGAAAGGGCTCAGACAGCCCAGTGTCCACGGTTCCCGGATGCAGGCCCACGCAGATGAACTGGTCCGTGCGGCGAGCCTGCTCAATCGCATAATTCCTGATCAGCATGTTCAGCGCCGCCTTCGAGGCGCGATACGCATGCCAGCCCCCAAGCCCGTTATCAGAGATCGACCCGACACGCGCCGACAGCGCTGCAAACACAGCCCGCTGGGCCCGGGGCATGATTGGAAACATGTGCTTGGCGACGAGCCCCGGACCGAACGTATTGATCCTAAACACGCGCTCAAAGGCGTCCATCGATTGGTGACGGTAGGATTTTTCCGGCTGCAGCGCGTCACCGTCCGACAGAATGCCAGACGCCACAATGACGAGATCCGGCGCGCCCCGCGCTTTGATCGCCTCGGCGACAGCAGACAAGGCCGCCTCATCGGTGATGTCGGCAATATGCGAGGCAATCTTGCCGCCGCCCTCAACGCCTGAGCGCGAGACAGCGTGGACAAGCTCCACATCATTGCGAGCAGCCAGCGCTTGTGTCAGCGCAGATCCTATCCCGCCGAACGCTCCAAATATGACTGCGTGCATGGTGGCTCCTTTGGCGAGGAGCTAAGTCGATTGGCCGGGAGGCAAGCCCCTGCCGAGGCATTCAAATCCTGTTTTGGCTCACTGAATCAAAACTTCGGCCAAGCCAAATCGGATTTGAATGGTACCTCTGGCCGGACTTGAACCGGCACTCTGTTGCCAGAAACGGATTTTGAATCCGTCGCGTCTACCAATTCCG
>JBCBTR010000066.1:0-10872 GCA_039818545.1 Pseudomonadota bacterium | reverse complement strand
TCGCGCGCATTTCATCGTGGATGCGGGCAACCTCCGACAGGCCGAGATCGTGAACCTCGTCGGCGGTCATGTCCGTTGTTGTCATCTCCTGCAGCTTCATGGCGTAATAGGCTTCGCCGTCCGGGAGCTTCCAAACGCCATCATCGGTATCGGCGAGCGCCTTTTCAGCGGTGACGAACTCGATCAGGCGCTGATAGGCCGGGCCGGTTTGGGTGAGCAGGGCGTCCGCTGCCTCGGCTTTCAGAACATCGGCGTCCTCTTCACTGAGCTCGCCCTTTTCGACGAGCGCTGCGAGCTTGCCGGAGAAGTCCCCCATCAGGGGACTGGCTTCATCGCCTTCGCCCGGGAAAGGCGCGCCCGTGATCACGTTTGTTGCATCGGAGATGACGTAGTCGAACGCAAAGAGTGGCGGACGCACGCCAAGGGCGGAACTGCGCGCGGCATTCTCGACGTGCTGGGCCAGGAAGGGCTCCACGCCCTTGAGGCGTTCAATATAGGCTTCAGCATCGGAGACGGATGTGATGCGATGCTGATTGATCATGAAAGCTGGAATGCCCGCATGTTGACCGCGCATCTGGGTGAATGAGTAGCGGTGATGGCGGAACGGGAAATCGGCCTCTTCCAGTTCCAGCTCATATTCGGCCAGTCGCCAGGAGAGTTTTCCCTGATCGTCCAGCTTGTCGTAGTCGAAGGTCTCGCGCATTTCCGCGACCGCGGCACGCTGGAGTTCCATCTCACGGATCGCATTCGCGTCGGACGCGTCGTCCCACTGGCCGTAATCTGTCTTGATGCCCAGAAATGTCTGCGTCATCGGGCTTCGCTCAAGCATCGCCTGAAACTGGGCTTCAAACCATTCGTTTAACGCTTCGGTTTCAGACTTTTCCGCCTCAACGATCGGTGTGACAGCGGCGGGTGCAGGGGCCGGATCGGCCGGCGCAGCGGCACGGCCCTGATCGGTTACCTCACATGCTGACAGAAGAAGAATTGAGGCGATTGCGGTGGCCGCTCGGATCATGATTCGGGTTCCTGTGGATTGGCTGTGATTCCCCGCCAGTCTTAACGATTTTTTTTGATTGGTTAACCTTTTTACGCCACCACAGGTGGGTCTATTGGCACTGGGCCATCCACCCGGTGTAATAACGAGTATTCGGAGGTGCGATTCGTATGCGGCCCTCCATTGCGGCAGGAGTTCGTATTTGACCGAGTCCCTCAATCTGACAGAGGCGGCTGAAACAGCCGAACCGACGCCTGAGCTCGGCCAGCCGACGGCAGAACAACCCACCGAAGACAACTCTTCTGGGCGCGAACCGGACTGGCTGCAGCTCGGTTTCTGGGGACTGATCCTGCTGGCTGTCGCCGCCGCAAGTGTTGCCATTGCCTGGCCCGGCGCGGGCGGAACGACCGCTGTTGTCACCCTGATCGCCATGGCGGCTGGCGGGCTGGTCGCCCTTCTCTGGCTCGCGCGCGGCGCAGGCCAGCGCCTCGGTCTCTTCCCTGAGCGGGGAGCCGCTGCGGCCGCAATTGCCGCCCAGTCCCCGCGTCATGGCTGGATTGAAGCCCTTGATGAAGCTGTTCTGGTGACCGAACGCAGCGGTGCGCCGCTGGCGGCGAACACAGCCTACACCGAACTGACAAATCAGATCCTGTTCTCTCACACGATGGGTGCTGCAAGCGTCGACCGGCTCTTTGGCTCAAGCCCGGGCCTCGGCGCGCCGGTCTATCGGCTGTCGAAAGCCGCCAAAGCCGGTACGAGCCGCCGCGAAGTCCTGCCGCCCATCACGCTCGGGGTCGAAAGCTGGCCCGCCCAGTTCGAAATCAGCGTCTCTCCGCTGCCCCGCGGCAAGGTGCTGTGGCGCCTGCGCCGCATTGCCGGGTCCGAAGAAGCAACCGGCGCGGCTGATGTGAAATCGCTTTACGTCGAAGACGCCCCCATGGGCTTCTTCGCCGCCAAACCCGATGGCACGATTACCTATGCCAATGGGTGGCTGCGCGAACTGCTGGGCCTGCCTGACACCGCCAAGAACATCCGCATTGACGATGTGATGCGCCCGGAATTCGTGAAACTGCTACGGCGCGACCGCAAATCCGGCGCGCCCGGCCGGGCCGACATCATGCTGCGCGGCAATGACGGCATCGAAATTCCGGTTCACGCGATCACCACATGGGTCGGCAAGGGCGTCGAGGCCCATGGCCGTACCATCATCATTTCGAATGCCGCAGCCCCTGCTGGCGACGATCGCATGACCGCCGTGTCCGCCAGCCGGCCTCCGCGCCCGGATGGCGACCCAATGTTCGATGACGCTCCGTTCGGGGCCCTGCGCCTTGAAGGCCAGTCAGTCGAAGGCGCGATCATCACAGACGCCAACCGCTCGCTGATGGCGATCACCGAAGGCCATGCCGCGCCCGGAGGCCGCTTTGCGGATCTTTTCAATGCTGAAGAGGGCACAGAAGAGCTCGCCAAGTCTCTGCTCGACGCCATCGACAAACCGGTTGCGCTTGTGCTCGCAGGCGATGAAACACGCCATGTGAACGTGTTCGTCACGCTGGACGGACAAGGCCGCCCTTCAGTCGCCTATGTCATCGACATTACCGAACAGAAACAGCTGGAACTGCGTCTGGCTCAGGGTGAGAAAATGCAGGCTATCGGCCAGCTCGCCGGCGGCGTGGCGCATGATTTCAACAATGTCCTTCAGGGCATCATGCTGAACACTGAAAAGCTTATGACCCGCCATCCGCTTGGCGATCCGTCCTTTGAGTACCTGAAGTCGATCCGGGAATTCTCGGTCCGCGCCAAGGATCTCGTCCGTATGCTGCTCGCTTATGCGCGCCAGCAAACCTTCAAGTCCGAAGTCCTGAACGTCACAGACTTCATGTCCGAATTCTCGATCCTGCTGCGTCAGATTCTCGACGAGCGCGTTGAGCTCGACCTCAAGCATGGCCGGGACATTCCACGCATCAAGGTCGACAAGAACCAGCTCGAAACCGTGATCATCAATCTTGCCACCAATGCACGTGACGCGATGCTCTCGACCGGCAATGCTGGCGGGAAACTCACCATTCGCACAAGCGCGGTCACGGCGGCAGACGCCCACGCCAAAGGCTTTGGCTATGTCGAGAACGGCGAATACACGCTGATCGAGGTCGAGGATAACGGCCACGGCATGACCAAGCCGGTCATGGACAAGATCTTCCAGCCCTTCTTCACGACGAAGCCTGCCGGTGTTGGCACCGGTCTTGGGCTCGCCACCGTGTACGGCATCATCAAGCAGTCGGGTGGCTATGTCTGCCCCATCTCCGAAGTCGGCAAGGGCACGACATTCCAGCTCTATCTTCCAGCCCTCGACGCGGCAGCTGTCGCCAAGGCCGAAACCGAGCGCGAAGAAGCAGAAGCTGCAATCCTCGCCAATACACCGCGCACGACCGACTACTCCGGACGCGGCCGTATCCTTCTAGTTGAAGACGAAGACGGTGTCCGCGGCATCGCCGCCTCCCTGCTTGAATCGAGCGGCTATGACGTCGAACAGGCTGCGGATGGCGAAGAAGCCCTCGAAATCCTCGAAGAAGAAGGCGAGCCGTTCGATCTCGTCATCTCCGATGTCGTCATGCCGGGTATGGATGGGCCGACCCTCATTCGCGAGGCCAAGGAGTATCTCGGCGATGCCCGGGTTATCTTTATCTCCGGCTATGCCGAGCGTGATATCGCCAAGCAGCTCGACGAAGACCGTGAAGTGTCCTTCCTGCCGAAGCCGTTCACCGTTCGCGATCTTGCTGACCGCGTGAAGCGCGAGCTTGGCCTCAAGAAGCAGATGGAAAACGACCGCGCCGCTTAGCAGGCACAGTGCGCTCACACAGCCAACGTCCCTATCCGTTCGTCTCTCAGTGTTTATATGGGCGTCATGACAGACGCCCATTTCACCGTTCTCGGGATTGAAACCAGCTGCGACGAAACCGCTGCGGCTATCGTCCGGCTGTCGCCAGATCGTGTCGAAATTCTCGGCGAGACCGTCCGGTCGCAGATTGAAGACCATGCCCCCTATGGCGGCGTCGTACCCGAGATCGCGGCCCGCGCGCATGTCGATGTCGCGGACCGTGTCGTCGGCGCGGCCATGCAGGATGCAGGTCTCTCTTTCGAAAACCTCGACGCCGTGGCCGCGACCACAGGGCCGGGTCTTATCGGCGGCGTGCTGGTCGGGGCGATGACGGGCAAGGCGATTGCCATGGCGACCGGGCGTCCGTTTCTGCCGATCAATCACCTTGAAGGTCACGCCCTCTCGCCGCGCCTCACCGAAACCTGCCCGTTCCCATATCTGCTCCTGCTTGTCTCAGGCGGCCATTGCCAGTTCATAGACGTGCGCGGCCTCGGGGATTATGTCCGCCTCGGATCGACGATTGATGATGCGGCGGGCGAGGCTTTCGACAAGACGGCCAAACTTCTGGGGCTTGGATTTCCCGGCGGGCCGGCTGTCGAGCGCGCCGCTGAATCCGGTGATCCAATGGCTGTTGCCCTGCCCCGCCCGCTTCTCAACCGGGTCGGTCTGGATATGAGCTTTGCCGGCCTGAAGACGGCTGTTGCGCGGGCCGCAGAGGATGAACCCCTCACTGAAGCGCGAACAGCCGATCTGTGCGCGAGCTTCCAGCGGGCCGTTGCAGATGTGCTCGGCGAGAAGACGCAGCGCGCTTTGCAACACTTCAAGACCGGCTCGGCCGGCCCCCACAGGCTGGTCGTGGCGGGCGGCGTTGCCGCCAATCGCGAGCTTCGTCAGGCGCTTGAGACGACCGCAGCGTCCGAAGGCGCGCAGTTTATTGCGCCGCCTTTGCGTTACTGCACCGACAATGCCGCCATGATCGCGCTGGCCGGCGCAGAGCGACTGCGCGCAGGGTTAATCGGGGATGATAGCCTGTCTGCGACAGCCCGGCCCCGCTGGCCCCTCGACGAAGCTTCGGCGGCCAGCGATCCGGCCTATGGCAGCGGGAAACGCGGCGCAAAAGCCTGATCACCGCAGCCGCCCAGGCTTTGGGCATGCTTCTTGCTGAGCGACCGGCTATACTAGCCGGGACGATCTATCATGCTGAATGGCATCAATCTGATCAGGGCGCTGTCGTGCCTTGCAATCGCACTGTTTCACATCTGCGAACTGATCAATGCGACCTATACGGGCGTTCAGGTCAGTTTTAACCTCGCCGGACCCGGCTTCCACCTCTTCTTGATGATCAGCGGGTTCATCCTCGTCTACATCACCCACCCCGAAGACAATCCGGCCCGCTTCATGACCAAGCGGATTATCCGGATTGCGCCCGCCTACTGGCTGATGACCACGCTCGCAATTGGCCTCACGCTCCTGCGCCCATGGTTCCTGCCGGGCGCGGATCTCTCGCCGGAAAGCATCATCAAGAGCTATGCCTTCCTTCCGCATGTCGATCAGGTGGGCCGCACCATGCCGATCCTGTTTGTCGGGTGGACGCTGGGATACATGATGCTGTTCTACGGCCTCTTCTCGCTCTCGCTTCTCGTGCCGGCCCGCTTCCAGATATGGACCGCGATTGGCGGCCTGCTCGCCGTCATGGCACTTGCCCAGTTCCTGCCCGACCCTGTCTGGCAGGCCTTCTATGGCGATCCGATTCTTCTCGAATTTGCTGCCGGGTGTCTGGTCGGCAAGGCGCTGCGAAATCCGGGCGTCATCGAGTGGATCAAGGGACACCAGATGTGGCCCATCGCGCTTGTCGGCTTTATCGGCCTTATCGTGGCCATGCTTTCGAACACGCAGGGCTTTACGCAGGTCGCCCTCTACGCGCCCGCCTCAGCATTGCTCGTCTTTGCCGCCGTCGGTCAGGATCTCTACCGGGTGCGCCTCGGGGGCGGTGTCCTCCAGCGCCTCGGTCTTGTCAGCTATGGTGTGTTCCTCATTCACCCGCTGGTGATCCCGGTCTTCGGTGTCGTGATCCACGACTATATCGACGATGGTCCAATCGGAGCCGTGTTGCTGTTCGCGAGCGTCCTGCCGGTCACGCTCCTGCTTGCGGATCTTTGCTACCGTTTCGTTGAAAAGCCATCGAATGACTGGCTGCGCGCCAAACTGATCCGACGCCCGAAGCGCGTGACCAAAGCGCCCGTGCCAGGGGTTGGCGGGGCCTAGCGCCCGGCGAGGGTCGAGAAGAAGTCCTCGTAGAGCGCTGCAGCCTCATCGCGCATCAGGCCGGTCTCCACGGTGATCCCTGCGGCTTTCAACGCCGCAAGCCCACCTGATCCGTTCGGATGAGCATCTTCGACGGCGCAGACGATCCGCGTTACGCCTGCATCGATCAGGCGCTGCGAACACGAAGCCCCGCCAGCAGAGCGTTCCCGGCAGGGTTCCAGTGTCACGTAAACCGTGGCTCCGGGGGCCCGACCACCGAGCGCCTTCAGGGCGATCTCTTCGGCATGGACCGTGCCGCCATCGATGGTAGCGCCTTCAGACAGGCGATGACCGAGCTTGGAGATGATCGCACACCCGACAGCCGGGTTCTTGCCCGTGCGGCCAGACTGGGCCCGAGCGAGCGCAAGGGCACGCCTCATGTGCCGGGTATCATCTGTCAGCGTCATTCAAACACCACCGTACGATTGCCATTGGAGAAGACACGGCCTTCAGCATGGGCCGTCACCGCGCGGGCAAGGACACGCGCCTCGACATCACGCCCCAGAGCGACAAGCCGTTCCGGCGTCATGCGGTGATCCACCGGCACGGCTTCCTGCGAAATGATCGGCCCCTCATCCAGATCGGATGTCACATAGTGGGCGGTTGCCCCCACCAATTTTACACCGCGCGCATGGGCCTGATGGTAGGGCCGTGCGCCCTTAAAACTCGGCAGGAAGGAATGGTGGATATTAATGCAGCGCCCGGACAGCTTCGCCGTCAGGTCCGGTGACAGAACCTGCATGTAGCGCGCAAGGATCACGATATCCGCGCCGCTTTCTTCCAGCACGCAGAGCATGGCCTCTTCGGCGGCAGGTTTGGTCTCTTTGGTCACGGGAATATGGTGATAAGGCACATCGTGCCGATCGGCGAGCCAGCGCGCGTCTTCGTGATTGGAGATCACGGATGCGATATCAGCGCCCAGCCGTCCCCGCAGATGGCGGTAAAGCAAATCGTTGAGGCAGTGATCGCTCTTGGACACCAGAATGGCGGCCTTTGGCCGATCAGTCCCGGCGCGCAGGGACCAGTCCATCTCGAAACCACGCGCCACCGGTTCAAACGCCGCTTCGAAAGCCGACCGGTCAAAGCCAGCCTCGGCTTCAAACGCGGCGCGAATGAAAAACGTGCTGGTCTCACGGTCCCCGAAATCGTGAGACTCCAGCACATTCAGGCGCAGACCGGACAGGACGCCCGCCACCGCCGCGAGAATGCCAATCCGGTCCGGGGCCTGACAGCGCAGTATCCAGAACGACGCGGTCATGTCAGTGGGCAGGCAGGTCTTTGGCGCGGGCGGCATCCAGATAACGGGCCGATTGCGGTTTCAATGCATCGTCCAACTCGATGAGCAGTGGATTGCCCGTTGGTATCTCAACGCCGGTAATCGCGTCATCGGCGACATCGAACAGGTGCTTCACCAGCGCCCGAAGTGAATTGCCGTGGGCTGCGATCATCGTGTTCGTGCCATCGGCCACCAGCGGAGCGATCTGCGTCGTCCAGTAGGGTAAAACGCGTTCGAGCGTGAGCTTCAGGCTCTCCGTCGTCGGCACGTCTATC
The DNA here is from genome assembly GCA_039818545.1 of Pseudomonadota bacterium. Lineage (GTDB taxonomy): Bacteria > Pseudomonadota > Alphaproteobacteria > Caulobacterales > Hyphomonadaceae > JANQQC01. The sequence continues at coordinate 3,148 of JBCBTR010000066.1, read as the reverse complement.
CCTTCATAGCGAGGGTCATTCCCCATGAAGTGAGGGCTGGACGCCTCCTGCTCGGGCGGCGGGATATCGTAACTGCGTCGCCAGACGTGGACTTGGTCTGCGCCATGCTTTTCAGCGGTCTCAGCCTTATCGAGGCCGGTCAGGCCGCCGTAGTGGCGCTCGTTAAGCCGCCAGTGCTTCTCGACCGGCAGCCAGACCCGATCCATTTCGGTCAATGCCAGCCAGAGCGTGCGGATGGCGCGGGTCTGCATGCTGGCAAAGGCCTGACGAAAGTCGACACCGGTATCCTTCAGGAGTTCACCTGAATGGCGGGCTTCGGCTTCTCCTCTTTCGGTGAGGTCTGCATCCCACCATCCGGTGAAGCGGTTCTCAAGGTTCCACTGGCTTTGACCGTGACGGATCAGGGCGAGGGTCGGCATGGGCATTGTCCTTTTCGGCGCTGCACTGTCTCCGGCACCGCAATGCAGGAATCAAGCCCACCTGTCACAATTCCCATCTCGCCAAGAACCCGGTGCAGCTGTTATCTGTGCGCCATGAACGATCGAGTCTTTTTCGCCTCTGCGCTTTTGCTGGCCATGCTGCTTGTCCTGCTGGCCCTTCAGCCGGCCGCCGGGGCCCTGCCCTCCGGATCGGTGAGCGGGGGCGACACCGATTACACCGAGATAACCGTCGACGGACGCGACCTGAACCGGATCGTCGCCGGCGGGGAGTCGCGCATCACTCTGATTGGCGATGGCGACAACCGTGTCCTGAGGATCGAGACCGAGGCCGGAATCCTGACCGACGACCCCGTGAAGGGCCCGCATTTTCGAATGGCCGCCGACCTTGAAAACGTATTCCAGAAGCAAACACTCGAAGTCACGGTCCGGGCGAAGCCAGCGGCGCGATACGGCGCGGAAAACTTCATCGTCAACTACACGACCGGCAAAGACGGCGAATCCGGCTGGACCCAGTTTGACATGGTGCCGCAGTTTGCCGACTACGCCTTCACCTACAAAGTGCCGCCGCGCGGGACCGATAGCGGCGTCGATTTCCTCGCCATTCGCCCCGTTACGCCTGAAAAGCGCCGCGCCATCGAGATTGAAAGCATCACGCTGCGCCCCCTCGGTTACTGGACAGACTAGACGCTGGCACAACCCGGCGGGCCTTGTGTCGCGAAGCTGATCGCGTACCAATCGCCGCCAGATTTCTCATACCGCAGGAGCCCTCATGTTCAGGTCGATCGTACCGCTCGCCGTCATCGCCATTTGCAGTGCCTGCGCCACCCAACAGGACATTGAAGTGACGACACAAGCAGAAGACCCGTATCTGTGGCTCGAAGAGGTCGAGAGCGAAGAGGCCCTTAACTGGGTGCGCGCCCAGAATGACCGATCGCTGGAGGCGCTCAAGGCCAGTCCGGTTTATGACGGCAACGAGGCCGCCGCTATCGAAGCGCTGACCTCTCAGGCCCGCATTCCCTACGGCGTGATCCGGGACGGTCTGGTCTACAATTTCTGGCAGGATGACACCAATGTGCGCGGCCTCTGGCGACGCACCTCATTGGAAAGCTACGCAACCGAGGAGCCAGACTGGGAGACTCTGCTCGACGTCGATGCGCTGGCTGAGACCGAAGGTCAGAACTGGGTCTTCAAGGGCGCGAACTGTCACAAGCAGGAAGGCGGTGACAGGTATTTCTGCATGATCGCGCTGTCGGATGGCGGCAAGGACGCCGTAGTCAATCGCGAGTTCGATATCGAGACGCAATCCTTCGTCGAGGACGGGTTCGTCACGCCGGAAGCCAAGCAGGGCCTCTCTTGGGTGGATGGCGACACGATGCTCGTCGGCACAGACTGGGGCGGCGACGGATCGACGCTGACGGAGTCCGGCTACCCATCCATCGTCAAGCGCTGGCGGCGCGGGCAAGCGCTCGAATCCGCCGAACCCCTGATCGAAGGTCAGGTTTCCGATGTCGGTGTCTGGCCCTTCGCGCTGGAGCTTGAAGACGGACGCATGCTCCAGGGGGCGGTTGAAGCCGACACCTTCTTTACCTCGACCTACTGGCTGTTCCCGAGTGACGGAACGACCCCGGTCAAATGGCCCATCCCGCCCAAATCCACACCGGACAGCGTTTATCAGGGGCAACTTCTGGTCTCGCTGCAGCAGGACTGGTCACCCGAGGGGCAAGCGACGACCTTCCAGTCCGGCGACATTGTCGCCTTCGATGTCGAAGCCTTCCTCGTCTCGGGAGAGCTACCGGCGGTTTCGCTCGTCTTCAGACCTGATGAAAAGCAGGCCGCCAATGGCGTCGCCATCGCAAAGCATGGCGCGATCCTGTCCTATGATGACAATGTCGTCGGCCGGATCGCATCGCTCAATTACGAAGACGGTGTGTGGTCCAAACAGGATATCGCCCTGCCGGGATCAGGTCAGGTCGGCATCGCTTTCGCCAGCCGGCATGAGCAGACCGTCTTCCTGAACTATGAGGACTTCCTGATCCCGGATTCCCTGCTGAGCTACAACTCACTCAGTGGCACGGTGGCACCACTGAAGAGCCTGCCCGCCAAGTTCGATGCGGACGGGCTGGTCATTCACACGAAGGAAGCGACCTCGAAAGACGGCACGAAAATCCCGTATTTTGTCGTCCACCACGAAGACATCACGCTGGATGGGTCCAACCCGACCCTGCTCTACGCCTATGGCGGTTTCGAGATATCGATGCGCCCGTCTTACTCGGCAACGCTTGGCCGCCTCTGGCTCGAGAAAGGCGGCGTTTACGTGCTCGCCAATATCCGTGGCGGCGGAGAGTTCGGGCCGAAATGGCATCAGGCCGGGCTGAAAACCAATCGCCAGCGCATCTATGACGACTTCATCGCGGTGGGCGAAAGCCTGATCGAGATGAACCTCACCCAGCCTGAACATCTCGGGATCATGGGCGGCTCCAATGGCGGCCTTCTGATGGGCGTTATGCTCAATCAGCGCCCTGACCTCTGGAATGCCGTCGTTGTGCAGGTGCCGCTGCTGGACATGCTGCGCTACCATCTGCTGCTGGCTGGGGCGTCATGGGTGGATGAGTATGGCTCGCCCGACGTGCCCGAGGAGCGCGCCTTCCTTGAGACGATTTCGCCGTATCAGAACTTCGATGCGGGCGCGGATTACCCAACGCCATTCT
>JBCBTR010000065.1:0-10907 GCA_039818545.1 Pseudomonadota bacterium | reverse complement strand
GCATGGGCGATATCATCAACCGGTTTATGAACTTCGACAAACTGATCGGCGCAGGCCTGATCAAGATCATCTACTTTGTCGGGCTCGCCCTGATCATCATCGGCACACTCATCACCATGCTCAGCTCGCTCGGAGCATTAGGCCGTGAGCCATTTGCCGCGCTGGGGGCTTTCATTATTGCGCCGGTCTTTGGCGTGATCAGCATTCTGTTCTGGCGCTTTGTCTGTGAACTCTACATCCTGCTCTTCCGGATGAGCGATGACCTGCGCGACATCAAGAATGAAAAACTCGGCCGCGCAGCGAACGAAACAGACGTCTAGCCGGTCGTTTCGTCGAAGATGCGGTTAAAGGCCTGAACGGCCGCGGCAGGGCCTTCGGCATACGCCCAGACCCCGCTGCTGACGGCGAGGAAGTCAGCTCCTGCAATGACAAGGTCACGCGCATTGGACGGGGTGATTCCGCCAATCGCGACACATGGCAGCTCCATCACTTCCTGCCACCAGGACAGGAGCTCCAGCTCGGCCCGCGTTGGGGCCTCTTTCGTTTCTGTCGGGAAGAAGGCTCCGAAGGCGACATAGTCGGCCCCGGCCTCGCCAGCGACCATGCCCAGATGGCGACTGTCATGGCAGGTGGCACCGACAATCGCGTCCCGCCCGAGTTTTTCACGGGTTCGCTTCACAGAGCCATCTCCCTGACCGAGATGGACGCCGTCCGCGCCAAGGGCCAAAGCGAGGTCCGTGCTGTCATTGATAATGACAGCCACGTCCCTGGCATGACAGATCGGCAGGACGCGTGCCGTCACCGCCCGGGTCATCGCTTCGTCAATAATGCTGGCCTGCTTGCAACGCACCTGCAGACAGGCCACATCGCCGCCCTCAAGGGCGGATTCCAGCGCTGCCGCGAACGCATCCACATCGTCAATGCGGGGTGGGGTGATCAGGTAAAGGCGGCAGCGGTGGTCAGGCATGATGCGGGTTTGCGCTGCAGGGCCAGCCCGGTCAAGCAGTCGGCTTCTCAGAAGAAATCAAACAGCTCGCTGAAGATGCTCTCGCGCTCTTCGGGTTCCCGGCGGCGGTTGTCACGGTCGCGATCAGACCGGCTGTGGGGTATGGCGGGGCTCACCCGTTCGATGATCTTGTCGAGTTCACCCCGGTCGAGCCACACGCCCCGGCATTTCGGGCAGTAGTCAATCTCGACGCCGCTGCGGTCGGCGATCACGAGGGTTTCTCCATCGATCGGGCAGTTCATCGCATTTCCTTTCAATCTGTGTTGAACGGAAATGGGAAAAAGGACCGGCCTCGAATAGGGGCCGGTCCAGTGTTTCTTCCTATCGGGTCGATAGGCCGGGCTTAGCCCGCCTTGGAGGCCTGATAGATACTGTCGATGGTCGCTGCGAGCGTCGCGTCGAAGTCGCTGTCGGACTGCTGTGCCGAGAGGCCTTCCGTCAGCGCGCGCGAGAAGCTCGCAATCATGCCCGTGTTTTGGGACAGGCGGTCATTGGCCTCGTCGCGGGGATAGCCGCCGGACAGGGCAACCACGCGCATCACGCGCGGATGATCGACGAGAGACTTGTACTGGTTTGCTTTCTCCGGAAGGGACAGTTTCAGCATCACCTGCTTGTCGGCCGGAAGGGCGTCGAGCTGTTTGGTGATCTCGGCCAGCAGGATATCTTCGGCCTCTGCCTTGTCGGCGATGGTGATCGTCACTTCCGGTTCGATGATCGGCATCAGTCCATGACCGATAATCTGCAGACCAACTTCAAACTGCTGGGCGACGATGGCAGCAATGCCGTCCTGATTGGCGGCATCGATGACCGAGCGCATCTTGGTGCCGAACACACCCTTGGCGACAGCGCGCTCAAGCAGGGCGTCGAGGTCCGGCATCGGGTTCATCAGCTTCACGCCATTGGCGGCTTCGGCGAGGCCCTTGTCCACTTTGAGGAAAGGGACGACACCGCGTTGCTCCCACAGATACTGGGCCGTCGGTGTGCCGTCGATCTCGCCGTCCATGGTCCGCTCGAACAGGATCGCGCCAACGACCTTGTCGCCGGTAAAGGCGGGGGACTTGATGATACGGGCGCGCATGTCGTGGATCAGCGCGAACATTTCCGCATCATTGGCGTAGGCGTCTTCTTCGACACCGTAGAGTTTCAGCGCCTTCGGCGTAGAGCCGCCAGACTGGTCAAGGGCCGCAATGAAGCCGTCTTTTTCGGCGGCCTGCGCAGCCATCTGTGTTTGTCCCATGTTTTGGTATCCCATTGGTCGGTATCCTACGCTTTAAGGGCCTCGACGCCTGGCAGCGCCTTTCCCTCCATCCATTCAAGAAACGCGCCGCCCGCAGTGGAGACGAAGGTAAAGTCGTCGGCTGCGCCGGCATGGTTGAGCGCAGCCACGGTGTCGCCGCCCCCGGCAACGGCAATCAGCTTGCCGGATTTGGCGCGGGCACCGGCTGCCTGAGCGGCCTGAACGGTGGCCTTGTCAAAGGGTTCGATCTCGAACGCGCCGAGTGGGCCATTCCAGACGAGGGTTCTTGCGACATCCATCGCCGTGGCGAGAATTGCCACCGATTGCGGTCCGGCATCGAGGATCATCTCGTCGTCCGAGACCTCATCCAGGCCGCAGGTGCGGTTCGTGGCATTGGCTGCGAACTCTTTCGCCACAACCAGATCCTTCGGCAGGAGGATGTCGCATCCATGGCCTCTGGCAATCACTTCGATTTCCTTCGCGGTGTCTGCAAGGTCATGCTCGCAGAGCGACTTGCCGACCGAATGGCCGCGCGCATGCAGGAACGTGTTGGCCATGCCGCCGCCAATGGCGAGGGCATCCACCTTGGTCACCAGATTCTTGAGCAGATCGATCTTGGAAGAGACTTTCGCGCCGCCCACAACCGCGAGCACTGGCTTCTCCGGTGTACCCAATGCCTTGTCCAGGGCGTCGAGCTCTCGCTCCATGGACTTGCCGGCATAAGCGGGCAGGATCTTCGCGACGCCTGCCGTGGAGGCATGGGCACGATGTGCAGCCGAGAACGCATCATTCACATAGAGATCGCCAAGCGCGGCGATCTCAGCGGCCAATGTTGCATCGCCGGCCTCTTCGCCCGCATGAAAGCGGGTATTTTCCAGAAGGATCACACCGGCCGGGGGCAGGGCGTCGATCGCCGCTTTCACCGCGTCGCCGCGGCAGTCCCCGATAAAACTGACAGGGCTGCCCAGCACTTCGGAGAAAGCCGGCGCGATGGGCGCAAGGCTCATCTCCGCGACACGCGCTCCCTTGGGGCGTCCAAAATGCGCAAGCAGCGCGACCTTCGCGCCCGATGTGCGCAGCGTCTGGACGGTGTCCAGGGCTGCACGCAGGCGGGTGTCGTCTGTCACACGCCCGCCATCCATGGGGACATTGAAGTCCACACGGACGAGCGCGGTCTTGCCGGTCAGGTCGCCGGCATCCTCGATACGGTTGAAGCCGGCCATCGTGTCTAGATCAGTTTCGCCATGACAATCGCGGTGTCTGACATGCGCGTGGCGAAGCCCCACTCATTGTCATACCAGGACAGGACGCGGACGAGCGTGCCGTCGGTCACCTGCGTCTGGTCCAGTGCGAACGTGGATGAGGCCGGGTCGTGGTTGAAGTCCGAAGAGACCAGCGGTGCGTCGACATAGGCCAGCACGCCTTTCATGGCGCCATCTGCGGCAACCATGATCGCGCCATTGATTTCTTCCACCGTCGTTGGCTTGCCGGCATCGAAGACGAGGTCGATCATCGACACGTTCGGCGTCGGCACGCGAACGGCCGAGCCATCCAGCTTGCCGGCGAGTTCCGGAAGCACGAGGCCAACCGCCTTGGCGGCACCGGTGGAGGTCGGGATCATTGAACTGGCCGCCGCGCGCGCCCGATAGAGATCGGAATGCATCCGGTCGAGCGTCGGCTGGTCCCCTGTATAGGCGTGAACCGTGGTCATGTAGCCGCGCTTGATGCCGACCGTGTCGTTCAGGACCTTCGCGACTGGCGAGAGGCAATTGGTCGTACACGACGCATTGGAGACAACGAGGTCATCCTTGGTCAGAGTATCGTGGTTCACACCGTAAACGATGGTCTTGTCGGCATTCTTGGCCGGCGCGGAGACGAGCACGCGTTTCGCGCCGGCTTCGAGGTGGGCGGACGCCTTGTCCTTGTCCGCGAAAATGCCGGTACATTCCAGCGCGATGTCGACATCCATTTCCTTGTGGGGAAGTTCTTTCGGGTCGCGAACGGCGGTGCAGAGGAAAGAGCGGTCGCCGGCGATGATCTTGTCACCTTCGACACGGACCTCGACAGGGAGTTTTCCGTGGACGGAATCATACTGGAGGAGGTGGGCGTTGGTTTCGATCGGGCCGAGATCGTTGATCGAGACGACTTCAATGTCGCGGCGGTCATGTTCGATGATGGAACGGAGTACGAGGCGGCCAATACGGCCAAACCCATTAATGGAAACACGAACGGCCATGGACTTGATGTCCTCCTGAAAGAGAATTGCAGCGTCAGTTTGGGCGCGGTTTAAACCCGCGCGCGTCTGCCGTCCAGCAAGCTACGGGCCAGTTTGTCTATGACTGCGCTGTCAAACTGCGAAGCTTTGTCTCAGGAGCTCACTTTTACGGCAGATGCGGCGGTTTTGGCCCGTTCGAGGCCTTCCTCCACGGTCGCCCCCCACGCGACGGCCACACCCATCCGCCGCTTGTCATAGCTGACGGGCTTGCCGAACAGGCGCAGCTGGGTGCCGGGAACGGCCAGCGCATCTTCGAGACCTTCGAATGACACCCCTTCGGCCTCCACGCCGCCATAGATGACAGCGCTTGCGCCGGGCGAATGATTATGGGTGTCCACCGGTAGGCCGAGAATGGCGCGGGCATGCAGCTCAAACTCGCTCTGGACCTGGGTGGCAAGCGTCGCAAGACCGGTGTCATGCGGGCGAGGGGAGACCTCAGAGAACCAGACCTCATCGCTGCGAATGAACAGCTCAACGCCGAACAGGCCGCGCCCGCCCAGCGCATCGGTTACTTGCCGCGCCATTGCCTGTGCACGTTGCAGCGCAGCGCCGGTCATCGCCTGTGGCTGCCAGCTTTCCACATAGTCGCCGGCTTCCTGCCGGTGCCCGACCGGCGCGCAGAAAGCTGTGCCAGAGACAGAGCGCACGGTCAGCAGGGTGATCTCGAATTCGAAATCCACCGCGCCTTCGACGATGACCCGCGTTTGGCCGCCACGCCCGGCAGTCAGCGCATGCTCCCACGCGGCGGGAATGTCTTCCGCCTTGTCGACTTTGGACTGGCCCTTGCCAGAGGAGGACATGACCGGCTTCACAAAGACCGGATAACCGATTGAGTCCGCAGCGGCCTGCAACTCCTCCGCTGTGCCGGCAAACGCGTAGGGGCTCGTCTTCAGTTCGAGCTCTTCGGCGGCCAGCCTGCGAATGCCCTCCCGGTCCATGGTCAGTTGCGTGGCCCTTGCGGTCGGGATCACCTCGGCGAGGCCATCTCTCTCGATGCGGGCAAGTTCGTCGGTCGCGATCGCTTCGATCTCCGGGACGATCAGATCCGGCCGCTCGGCCTCGACGAGCGACCGCAGGGCGGCAGCGTCGGTCATGTCGATGACGTACGAGCGATGCGCGACCTGCATGGCGGGGGCGTTCTCATAGCGGTCGACAGCGATGGTTTCGACGCCAAGCCGCTGAAGTTCAATCACCACTTCCTTGCCGAGTTCTCCGGAGCCTAGCAGCATGACTTTCGTTGCGGACGGAGAGAGCGGCGTGCCGATGCGCGTCATATCAGGTCTCCGCCAGTGACAGGCCGCCCTTGCCGGTGACGGCGCGGCCAGTGAGATAGATCACCAGACCAACCGGGCCGAACAGGAAGCTGAAAAACATGCCGGGAGCGGCCAGCCAGTGGGTCACGCCCCGGCGCAGGGCATCCCGCCCGACCCACGCCCCGACGAACAGGTCGAAAACGAGATAGTGCGTCCAGCCAATCAGCACGCCATTGGGATGATCGAACAAGGCCGATACCGCGCCGATGGAGGTGAACCCGGCATCCTCGGAGCCGACACCGAAAAACAGGCTGAGTGCGAGGCAGACGGCGTAGAAGCTGCCGAGCGCTAAAGGATAAATCCCCGAATGCACAATCGTACGGGTCAGGCCTGAGCGCGGCAGGGCAATCAGCAACAGCCAGGCAGGCATTACGGAGAGATTGATCGCCGAAAAGGCAAGCTCATAGGTCATGACGGTCCTCCCAGGGCCTTATTGAACGCCTTTCTCTGGACGCGTCCTGGCAACTCAAGCAAGACTTTCCGGTGTTTCCCCTGAAAGGCCATGTGCATGAAACGCTTCTCCAGATCGCTTGGATACACCTTTCTGGCAGGCGCGAGCCTTGCCCTGATGGCCGCCTGTGCGGTCGCGCCGTCTGAGACCGCATCGGTCACCGAGACAACGGAAGGCCCTGTCCTCAAGGCGGCCGAGCATCTGCGCCATGTTCAGGTGACCATGCGGGACGGCGTACGCCTCGACACCGAGATTTTCCTGCCGGAGGGGGAGGGGCCGTTTCCGACCGTCCTGATCCGCACGCCCTATGACACAGAGATCAGCCGTCGCTCGAAATCCATCCAGACCTTCTTCGATGCGGGATATGCCGTCGTCGAGCAGCATGAGCGCGGACGCTACTTCTCCGAAGGGGAGATGCGCATGCTCGGGCAGGCCGACGAGGATGGCTGGGACACGCTGGACTGGATCGCCGCCCAGCCCTGGTCCGATGGCGGCGTGGCGACCTATGGCTGCTCGTCTTCGGCTGAGAACCAGTTGAAACTCTCAACGCTGGGTCATCCTGCACACAAGGCGATGATCGCCTATTCGGCTGGCGTCGGTATTGCCGAGACCGGGCCCTATCACGAGCAGGGCAATTTCTGGCGCGGCGGCGCGTGGCAGATGGGCTGGGCAGACTATTTCTACGAAGCGATGGCCAAAGACTGGCCGCAGCTTCCCGCCGGCATGTCCGATGAAGCCCGCCAGCGCGCCTTGCCCGGCTTTGCGCTGAAGCGCGGCACCAACATCACGCAGGACGATTATGCTGCCGCCCGCATGCATCTGCCGGCGATCGAGATCGGATCTGTCCTCAATGCGCCGGCTACGGAGATTGAGGAATATCTGATTCGTGGGCCATCACATGAGGCATGGGATGATGATCGCATCACAAGTGGAGAGACCCCGCTTGTGCCCGGTCTTTATGCCGAAGCGCTGTATGACATCTCGGCCCGGACTGGCGTTGCCCGTTTTGAGGAGACGCGAGAGAGCAATGCCGGGCGCGGGAATGCCATTGTCATCACCAATGCCGGCCATTGCGACTTTGGCCGGGAGACTGAGGCCTTCGAGATGGGCGAGCGTCCGCTGGGCGATGCCCGCTTTGACTATGCCGCGCGTGAAGTCGCTTTCCTCGACCGATGGCTGACGGGAGATGAAACCGCTCAGCTCCCGGAGAAACCCGTCACCGTTTACATGGCGGGCGCGAACCAGTGGGCCGCTTTTGACGGCGTACCTGAAGCCGGAACGGACGAGACGCTGACCTTCTATCTTTCAAGCGAAGGTGCCGCGAATACGCTCGATGGCAACGGTATCCTCTCGACCGCGCCTCAGGCTGACCCCGCATCAGACACTTTTGTCTACGACCCCGCAGACCCGGTCATCGCCCGTGGCGGCGAAATCGCCGGCATGGGGCCAGACCAGTTTGATGGGGCCTATGACCAGAGGGAGATCGAAGCCCGTCAGGACGTGCTCGTCTACACAAGCGCCCCGCTTGAGGACGACGTCGCCGTGTTCGGCTTCATCAATACAGAACTGTTTGTCTCCTCCGATGCGCCCGACACCGACTTCACGGTAAAGCTCGTGGATGTTGCGCCAGACGGCACCGCCTGGAACATCGCCGATACGATCCAGCGCATGCGCTATCGTGACGGGGTTGAGCAGGAAGTCTTCATGGAGCCCGGCGAGACTTATGCCGTGACCCCACCGCCGATGCTGGCCGCAAACGTGTTTCAGGCGGGCCATCGCATCCGCGTGGAGGTCTCCTCCAGCAACTTCCCGACCTATGCCCGTAACCTGAACACAACCGGCAATCCGTACACGACGACCGAGATCGCGATCGCGACGAACACGGTCCGCCACGGCCCGGAGACCCTGTCCCGGATCGAATTGCCAATCGTCGAACTGCCGGACTAGGCCGCGCGGTCAGGCCAGCTTGCGCACCGCATCTGCAGCAGCGTCTGCTGTAATGCCGAAATGCTGGTAGAGATCCTTGTAAGGCGCGCTCGCGCCAAAGGATGACATGCCGACAAAGCCGCCATCAGGCCCGATCCAGCGATCCCAGCCAAACCGAACGCCCGCTTCAATCGCGACCTTGGGCAGGTCTCCGCCGAGAATCTCTGTCTGGTAGGCCTCTGGCTGGGCTTCGAACAATTCCATGCAGGGCATCGAAACCACCCGAACCGAAATGCCATCTGCTTCGAGTGCCGCCTGTGCCGCCATTGCGATCTCGACTTCAGACCCGGTTGCGACCAGCACGGCCTGCTCCTCAGCACCTGCAGCAGGGGAGAGCACATAGCCGCCCTTGGCTGACAGGTTTTCATCGGTGTGAGACTTGCGCGCGCTCGCCAGTTTCTGCCGGGTCAGGGCAAGCGTCGACGGGCCGGTCTCGTTGCGCAGTGCCAGTTCCCAGCACTCAGCAGCTTCAACGCCGTCACACGGGCGGAACACCGTCATGTTGGGCATCGCGCGCAGCGAAGCGACATGCTCGACGGGCTGGTGGGTCGGACCGTCCTCGCCAAGACCAATGGAGTCGTGCGTCATCACATGGATGACGCGTTCGCCCATCAGGGCCCCGAGGCGGATGGCAGGCCGGGAATAGTCGGCAAAGACAAGGAACGTCCCGGAATAGGGGATGATCCCGCCATGCAGCGCCATGCCGTTCATGGCGGCGGCCATGCCATGCTCGCGCACGCCATAATGGATATAGCGCCCAGCCCAGTTTGCCGGGGTCAGCGGTTCGGTATGGCTGGTTTTGGTATTGTTGGAGCCGGTCAGGTCAGCTGATCCGCCAATCATTTCGGGGATCGCGGCGGTCAATGCCTCAAGCGCGGCACCGGACCATTGCCGTGTCGCCTTGTCCTCGCCGCCTTCGACAACGCTTTTCTTGTGCGCTGCGACGATCTGCGAGAGGTCGGCAGGCAGGCGGCCCGCCATCGCAGTTTCGAACTCGACCTTGCTGGATGAGCTGGAAAGCCGGTCGGCCCATGCCGTGTGCTCGCCAGCTTTCGAGGCCCCGGCTTCGCGCCAGGCTGCCTCGATCTCAGCCGGAATCTCGAACGGGGCATGGGGCCAGCCGATATTCTCCCGGATGCCCGCAATTTCCTCGGCTCCATAAGGCCCGCCATGCGCTTTGCCGGTGCCTTCAATGGTCGGCGCGCCATAACCAATGCGCGTCTTGCACGCGATCATCACAGGCTTTCCGTGGTCTTCCTGCGCCCAGTTCAGGGCGTCACGGATGGCGTCCGTGTCGTGGCCGTCAATTGCGCGGGTCGCCCAGCCAGAAGCGGCAAAGCGCGCGCATTGATCTGTGGAGTCGGCAAGCTCGGTCCCGCCATCGATCGTCACGGCGTTGTCGTCAAACAGGACAATCAGCCGCGAGAGCTTCATGTGTCCAGCCAGCGTGATCGCTTCCTGACTGACGCCCTCCATCAGGCAGCCATCGCCAGCCACCACATATGTTTTGTGATCGACCAGATCGTCTCCAAAGCGCGCATTCATGTGGCGCTCGGCCATGGCCATGCCGACGGCGGTTGCGATGCCCTGTCCCAGCGGGCCGGTCGTGGTTTCGACACCGGGGGTCACAAAGTTTTCCGGATGCCCGGGCGTCGACCGGCCAAGCTGGCGGAAATTGCGGATATCGTCGCGGCTGACGCTCTCATATCCTGTCAGGTGAAGCAGCGAATATACCAGCATGGAGCCATGCCCGGCCGACAGGACGAAGCGGTCCCGGTCGGCCCAATCCGGCGCGGCGGGGTCGTGTTTCAGAACTTCTGTCCAGAGCACTGTCGCCACATCCGCCATGCCCAGCGGTAGGCCGACATGGCCCGATTTTGCCTGCTCAACCGCATCCATGGACAAAGCCCGGATCGCGTTCGCCATATCCTTGTGCGCCACCGACATTCATCGCCCTCCGTTAACGGTTCAGCGCATGGGACGGTACGATGCCGACGTCAAGACGCTTGGCGGAACCGGCGCAGCGCTGCTAGTCCTTTGGCATGAGTTCGATTGAGGAGTCTGCACAGGCGCTGGACGAGGCGCTGGGCCGCCTGGAAAGGGCGCTGGACTCCGTTTTTGCACGTGCCGGGGATCCGGTGGTCACCCGCAAGGAGATTGCGGCGCTTGTGGCCGACCGCGCCAAGCTTGCCGAGGAGCTGGATGAGGCCATGGCTCGCGAGCAGGAGCTGCAGGCACTGGCCGATGAAGCCTCCTCCGCGCTCGGTTCTGCCATTGATGAGGTGCGGGCCGCCCTCGAACGGGACGCCTGACGCATGGCCAAGGCAGATATTACCATACAGGGCCGCGCCTATTCGGTCGCCTGCGCGCCGGGGCAGGAGGCCCGCCTCGGTGTGCTCGCTGTCGATCTTGATCGCAGGATTTCCGGCATTGCCAGCGCGGTCGGCGATATCGGCGAAGCCCGATTATTGCTCGTCGCGGCGCTTGCGCTGCTCGATGAGCTGGAAGCGGCCAAACGGGCCGGCCCGGCAACGCCCGATATCGAAGTAAAGGCAGTCGAAGCCATCACCAATGCCGCAACCCGTATTGCGGCGCTCGCCGACCGGGTCGAAACCGGCCAGTAGTGAAACAGTTCAGAG
>JBCBTR010000064.1:0-10939 GCA_039818545.1 Pseudomonadota bacterium | reverse complement strand
CCCGCGAACATCCACATTGTTCAGCATACCAACATCGAGGAACTGCAGCTCCTCGCCGGCAAGGTTGTAGACGTGAAGCCCCTCATCCTTGTTCGTACCCAGAATGAGCGAGGCTGCAGTTCCTCGATGTTGGTATGCTGAACAATGTGGATGTTCGCGGGACATTGGCCGCGGCAAGCAATGATGAAGCCGGGGCCATCAGTTGGTTCCGTATCGATGCGACGACGACCGCCGTCATGCATATTGGCGATACACCGATCGATAAGGCGGAACCTTATGGGTTCTGTTCCGGCCTGATGAATGGCGTGAACTACGGCAGCGTGACTTACAAGGATGGCACGGTGCAGATCTGGCGTGCGACCATAAGCGACGCCGGCGACGTGTCGGCTGAGCTCGCCCGGACGGCGAAACTGTCATCCCAGCTGGAAGGCTGTGTTTTCGACGAGCCCCATAATCGGCTCTTCATCGGTGAGGAAGCCCGGGGCATCTGGTCACTCGATCTGGCGGACGAGGCTTCTGTGCCGCAACTGGTAGACGAGATTTCCAATGGAAACGGTCTCGTCGAAGATACTGAGGGCCTGTCTGTCTGGCGCGGTGAAGATGGCACCGGCTACGTTGTTGCGTCCGCGCAGGCCGCTAACCGTTTTGTTGTCTATGACCGGCTGCCACCTCACACGCCACGGGGCGTCTTCACCGTGACTGGAAGCGCAGATGGCGCAGTCGATCCGGTTAGTCATACCGATGGTCTGGACGTGACCTCAGCCGCGCTTCCTGGCTACCCGTCCGGGCTGCTTGTCGTTCAGGATGATGCCAATCCCGTGGCGGAGATCGACCAGAACTTCAAGCTTGTCAGCTGGGAAGGGGTCGAAAGCGTGTTGGCGCTGACCGCCGAGTAAAACCCTTAACTCGTTGACGCGGTGGCTGGCGCAGGGCCGGCCTCCGTTGTCTTCGTTTCCTCTTCCAGTTTTCTCGCCACATCGCCGGGAGACCCGGTGCGTCGTGCAAGCAGGCTGTAGGCTGTTGGAACCGCAAGCAGGGTTACCAGAACGGCGGCGACAGCCCCGAACAGGATAACGATCCCAATCGCCTGACGCGTTTCTGAGCCTGCGCCGGAGGAGAAAATGAGGGGCAGGGTTCCGGCTGCCGTGGTCAGGCCGGTCATCAGAATCGGCCGGAACCGGGCCAGTGCAGCTTCCCGCAGCGCCGCCTGAAACTCGCCGCCCTGATCGCGCAGCTGATTGGCGAATTCCACGATCAGGATGCCGTTCTTTGCGGCGAGACCGATCAGCATGATGAGCCCGATCTGGGTGTAGATGTTCAGCGTTTCCCCTGTGATCCACAGGCCAAGTAGCCCGCCACCGACAGTGGCCGGCACGCACAGCATGATCACGACGGGATGGATGTAACTCTCAAACTGCGCGGCAAGCACGAGAAAGACGATCAGCATGCCGATCGCAAATACGAAGATGATGGAGCTGCCTGCCGTCTGGTAATCAAGCGACTGCCCTTTGAAGTCGATCGTCGCCTCGGTCGGGAGCACTTCCCGCGCAATGCGCTGCATACCGGCCAGCGCCTCGCCCAGCGCGACACCCGGTTCAAGCCCCGCCTCAATGGTGATCGCGCGAACGCGGTTGTAGCGGTTGAGAGTCGCACTGTCGGCAATCGGCGTGATGTCCACGAGATTGGCAAGTGGGATCAGCTGACCGGACCGCGCCGAGCGGACATAGATGTTCTGGACATCCGTCGGTGTGTTCTGTTCCGAACGCAGGCCTTCGAGAATGACATCATACTCCTCACCGTTCTCGATGTAAGTCGTTACCCGCCGTGAGCCGAGCATGGTCTGGAGCGTGTTGCCAACATCGGCCACGGTGACCCCTAGATCAGCTGCGCGGTCATAATCGATCTGTACGCGGTACTGCGGCTGGGTTTCCTTATAGTCCCAGTCGATGTCCACGATGCCGGGATTGTTCTCTTCCAGCGCGTCAACAAATGTGTCTCGCCATTCGGTCAGCACATCATAGGACGGCCCGCCAAGAACGAACTGGATTGGTTTGCCTGTCCCCCCGCCAAGGCCCTGCCGCATCAGGGCGAAGGCGCGGATACCGGGCAGGTCAGAGAGTTTTCCATTGATTTCGCCGATGATCACATCGGCCGGCCGACGCTGGCTCCAGTCGGTCAGTACGACGATCACGAAGCCCTGATTGAAGGCCGAGCTCCCAAACCCCGGGGCACGCATCAGCAGGCGGTTCACTTCGCCGCTCTCTGTATAAGGTATGAGCCGCCGCTCAATCTCGTCCATGTACCGTTCCATGTACTGGTATGAGGCCCCTTCCGGGCCACGCACAGCGACAAAGAACGCCCCGCGATCTTCGGTGGGGACGTATTCCTGCTCAACGGACTGATAAAGCACGCCAGATCCGAACAGCACGCCGATGAGCAAGGCTCCGATGACGAGAGGCCGCGCCACAAGCCGGTCGAACAACCAGCCATAGCCGCGCTTCAGGACGCGGAATACGCGATCGACCGCGCGGGGGAGCGCTGTCAGCATGCTGTTGCGTTCATCTGCTGGCTTCAGGATCTTGGAGGCAATCATCGGGGCTAGCGTCAGCGCGACAAGGCTGGAGAAGGCCACCGCTGCAGCCATCGTGAAGGCGAATTCCGTAAACAGGCGGCCAACATCGCCCTGCAGGAAGGTGATCGGTACGAACACAGCGATCAGGACGAGCGTCGTCGCAACAACGGCAAAGCCGACCTGACGCGCCCCGCGATAGGCGGCGACGAGCGGCGTCTCGCCGTACTCATCCATTCGTCGGTGGATGTTCTCCAGAACCACAATCGCATCGTCCACGACGAGCCCGATGGCGAGCACGAGCGCTAGCAGTGTCAGCAGGTTCACCGAAAGCCCGAGCGCAAAGAGCACGATGAAGGTCGCCGTGATCGAGATCGGCACCGTGATGGCCGGGATCAATGTGGAGCGCGCACTGCCAAGAAAGAGGAAGATCACGAGCGTGACGAGACCAACCGCTATGCCGAGCGTCTTGTAGACTTCCGTAATGGAGGCCTCGATGAACACCGAGCTGTCAAAGCTGCGATAGATGGCGAGGCCATCGGGAAGCGTTTCATTCAGCCGTTCAGCAAGCTCCCGCGCGCCAGCGGCGACATCAACAGTGTTCGCCGTCGATTGCTTGACGATGCCAAGGCCGACCATGGGTATCCCGTTACCCCGGAACATGTTCCGGTCCTCCACCGTGCCGCGCTCGACACGCGCGACATCAGCGAGGCGAACGAGGTATCCGTCATCACCCTCCGCGATAACGAGATTTGCGAAATCGTCCGGGGTCTGAAAGGCGCGATCGATCCGAACGGAGAATACGCGCGCAGAGGATTCAAGGCTCCCGGCCGGTGCCTCGATATTCTCGCTGCGCAGGGCCTGCTCAATGTCGGGCACTGTGAGACCGCGTGCGGCCAGTGATTTCCGGTCTATCCACACCCGCATCGCGTAGTTGCGCGAACCGCCGACGCGAACACGCGCCACCCCGTCCAGTGCCGAGAACCGGTCGACGAGATATCGCTCGGCATAGTCCGAGAGTTCCGGCGTCGTCAGGGATTCGCTGGCGAGGTTGAGCCACAGAATCACATCGTCGCTGGAATCGGCTTTCTCGATTTCGGGCGGATCGGACTCGGGCGGCAGATTATCGAGAACGCCCTGAACCCGGTCGCGCATGTCATTGGCGGCCGCATCGATATCGCGGTCGATGCGGAATTCGACACTGATGCGCGATCGTCCGTCCGATGAGCTTGAATCAATAAAGCGGACGCCTTCGACGCCCGCAATCCGATCTTCGATCACTTGCGTGATCCGTGTTTCCACAACGCTCGCTGACGCGCCCGGATAACTTGTGTCGATCGTGACGACCGGCGGGTCGATGTCCGGATACTCGCGGAGAGGAAGACGATCGAAAGAGGCGATCCCAAACACGACCAGAAGGAGCGCAAGGACCGAAGCGAAGACGGGGCGTTTAACCGAGACGTCTGAGATGAGCATGACAGATCAACCTGGCGAAGCTGAGGGACCGCCCGCAGCAGCTGAAGCGGGTTGTTGTGAAGGGCCTTCAGGCAGGAGCAGGGATTTCTCACGGATAACGATAGGCGATCCTTCGCGCACGCGGATGATGCCTTCGGTAATCACGCGATCGCCGCGCTCCAGGCCGGTCAGGACCTGGACCACGCCATCCTGCCTCTGACCAAGCGTCACCTCATGGCGGCGGGCGACGAACCCGTCTCCTTCAGGCACGGCGGCGAACACATACGACTTGGGCCCGATTGGCTGGACCGCCTCTTCAGGAATGGCGAGGCCGCGGCCGGGGGCGGCTTCCAGAATGACGCTCATGAACGTGCCGGCGCGCAAGGCCCGGTCTTCATTGGGGATCTGTGCACGCACAACGACGGATCTTGTGATTGGGTCGATGGCATTATCGACATGCTGGACTTCGCCGACGAAAACCTCACCCGGAAAGTCATCGGTGGTGGCTTCAATTTTGAGGCCGGGGGCGACATCCCGGATTGCAACCGACGGCACCGCGAAATCGAGATTCATCACGCTGTCATCGATAAGGGTGGTGACAATATCGCCGGGCGTCAGATAGGAGCCGACGCTGACCCGTCGAAACCCGACAACGCCATCAAACGGAGTGACCAGAACCCGTTCTGATTGTTGAATTTGCACCGTTGTGAGATTGGCGCGGGCGACTTCCAGATTCCGGTTTGCCTCATCGAATTGCAGGCGTGACACAACGCCGTCTTCGATCAGCGGGCGCATGCGCTCGACGACCGAGCGGGCTTCGGACACGGTCGCTTGCGCCGCTTCAACCTGCGCAGCCTGTTCACCCTGCACCAACGACAGCAGCGTGCGGCCTTTTTCGACACGTTCGCTGTCTTCGAAGAACACGCCGGTCACGCGATCAGCCACGTTCACGGTGAGATCGACCCGCTCATTGGCCTCAAGCGTGCCGAGCGCTTCGATCCGGTTGCTGAATTCGCGCTCGACAACGGTTTCGACGAACACACTTGCGGGGCCGCCGCGCTGGGCGACCGCATTTTGCGTACTTAACGCAAGGGCAAGCAGCCCGATCGTGAAACTTGCAATTCGAGCCATAATCTCTCTGCTTGTTCGGTCATGCGAGGCAAAAGCCATCTCATGCAACTCTGTCTACGACAAATGTAGATCAGCGCCGACGTTTGCAAGCCGACTCGAAGCAGTATGCCTGCAATCCGCGGTCTTCTGACAGGCAAATGCGAAGATCAGTCGCTCACATTCACGTCAGCCACCAAACTCAGGGCCATATTGGACACGACAGCCTTTGAATCAGGCACTGAGAGCCCTGTGTCTTCCCGTAAACGCCGCCATGTCTGGAAACTGAGCGCAGTTTCGACGGCTGAAAATGCAATCTTGTTGCCCGTGATCTGCCCGGGAAGCAGGGCCATCAGCTCGTCACGCTCCATCGCAAGATCGCGGTTGTACTGGTCCATCAGGAAGTCTGACTGATAGCGGCGCAGCATCATGCAGACGCGGACGGGGAAGACAAATTCATAAATCTCCGCACGACGCTCAATGCATTCGAAGAGCTGGTCGCGCCAATGGCTGGTTAGGTAGGGCGCAGCGGCCTTGGGCATCACCTGCCGTAGCATGTCAGCCGTCATCTCATTGTAGATGCTATCCATCTCTTCGAAGTGCCGGAAAACCGTTCGCAGCCCGACGCCTGCGCGCGCGGCGACATCGGCGGCGCTTGGAGACACGTTTCCATCCTTCAAAAGGCTGAACAGAGCATCAATGATCTTGCGGCGGCTACGGTCGCTGCGCTTATGGCGACCGTCCGTCGGCTCTTTCGTTTCGGCGTCGGTCAGCTTGTTATTGTCGGTTTCAACCATCAGTTCGGCCACCAGACATAGTCTTCATCCTCTCCCGGTCGGTCAGCAGAGGTGATATCGATTGGAACTGGGCTTTCAATCGTGTGTGGGTAGAGCGGGTCCACGGCATCACGATGATGTGTTTCGAGTAAGGCCATCAGTTCATCGGCTTTCTCGGGCCGAGAGTCGGAAAGGTCGATCTGCTCGGTCGGATCGTCGGCGAGGTTGAAGAGCCAGGTCTTGTCCTGACGCCCGTCCACCTGAAGTTTCCAGTCGCCCGCCCGCACGACCTGATAGTATCCGCTCTGCCAGAACAGGGCATCGTTCGCACGTGTCACCCCGCCATTGCGCGTCGCCGCTGGCAGCAGGTTCTTCCCGTCAATCGCGATATTCGCCGGAACAGACGCCCCGCCGGCCGCTGCGAGGGTCGGCATCACGTCGATATGGGCCACAGGCGTTTCCACAACCGTGCCCGCCGGCACCTGCGCCGGCCACTTGATGAAGAGTGGAACGCGGATACCACCTTCGAAGAGCGTGATCTTCCAGCCACGATAAGGCGCATTCACATCGGGGAGGCCGATATAACCCGCCCCGCCATTGTCACTTGAGAGCACAATAATGGTGTTCTCGGCCAGCCCTTCGGCTTCCAGCTTCTGGACGATCTCCCCGACACTTCGATCCAGCGCCCGCAGCATCGCGGCGTACACGCGTAGCCGATGCGATCCGACATCGCCGACCGCCTCATAGTCGTCCGTTGTCGCCTGCAGCGGCGTATGAACGCCCCAGTGGGCCAGATAGAGGAAGAACGGCCTGTCCTTGTTTGCCTCGATGACTTTCAGGCTCTCATCCGTCCAGTAGTCTGTTAGGTAGCCACCGGGTTCGAACCAGTCGCCTGAGTTGTAGGCCGCAGCAAACTGCATGCGCGCCCAGAGGAATTTATCGATCGGGTCGAAGTTGAGCTTGGCGTTGACGACCTCTGGAGAGTCTTCGGGCAGGAAGAGGCCGCTCGCCATGAGCAGGCTTTCATCAAAGCCCTGCGCCGTGGGGCGGGACTCCTCGTTCCGCCCGAGATGCCACTTACCGATATGGACCGTGTGATAGCCCTCATCCTGAAGGAGCTCCGCAATCGTCACTTCGCTGCCCGGCAGCCCCATGTCTTCATACGGCAGCGCGTCTTCAGCAGCCGACCGGTTATAGTCGACAGGCGGCAGTCCGCCTCGCTCCATACTGTTCGCGAACATGCTGACGATCCGGCCCATACCGGGAGGCGTTGGCGTGAACTCGAATCCGGTCCGTGTCGGGTAACGACCGGTCATCAGCATCGCCCGGGATGGCGCGCATGTGCCGCTGCCAGAGTAGGCTTGATTGAAGATCGCCCCGTCTGCCGCGAGCTGGTCGATGTTCGGTGTCGGAACCTGTCCATCGGCAACACCGCCACCAAAGGTCGAAAGATCATTGATGCCAAGATCGTCGACCAGAATGAAGACGATGTTGGGCGGCGTCTCTTCGCTCGAAAGCGTGGCTGGTGCCGGCCC
Organism: Pseudomonadota bacterium; assembly: GCA_039818545.1. GTDB lineage: Bacteria > Pseudomonadota > Alphaproteobacteria > Caulobacterales > Hyphomonadaceae > JANQQC01. Next base: position 3,497 of record JBCBTR010000064.1, on the reverse strand, counting down.
AGACTTCCACTCGATCTCGCGGTGCTCGGCTACGTCGATCTTGTCGCGATTGGTCACCAGATGAAGAATGATGGACTGTCGGTTCAGATACAGGATTGCTGCGCCGCCGAGGATGACAACAAGCAGTCCGAGAACGATCTTTTTAAGCATGACGAATGTCCCTTCCTCGTTCAGGCAAACAGGGCGTCGCAACCGGTGCCGTTCAGCATGGCATCGACGCGTTTGCGGTCATCATCCGAAAGCGCGCCATGGGCTTCCCGCAGCCATCCAAGACATTTGGCCTGATAGGAAAAAGTCGGCTGCTCCCAACGCGCACCATCGACGTCCGTTGCGAAGCTTTTCTCGCCGCCCATCACCGCCTTTGCGTTTGCGATCATCACGGGCGCATAAGTGCGTCCAATCTCACCAAGCAGCTCAGAAAGCGCAGCCTCGTCGTGTGACCAGTCATCGTCGGGCCGCAGCCCGCTCATATCATCCATCCGGTCGAGCCAGGCCCGAACGCGCTGGGAAACCCTGTTCGTGATTGCCGCCGAGGTTGGTTCGATGATGGCAAGCTGGGTCATCTGTCCAAAGAGGGCAAAATCGGCAGACGAGGGCCGCGCGCCGAGCACATATCCAGCCCGTTGCAGGAGCCGGTCGAGGATCCCGACCAGCCGCTCATAACTGTCCTCGATGGCCTTGGCCGTTACCTCATTCGAGCCAACAACGTAAAGCCGGTCGATCTGGCGTTTGGTAAAGTCGTCAATCCAGCTCTTCGCCTGCTCAGCATCCATGGTCGGCATGCCCCAATAGACCAGCAGCGGTCCGGCATTCTTCCAATCCGCTTCGTGGGCCCAGCGAAAGTGGAACATCGGCTTGGTCAGCCATTCATCGGCATAGTCTTCGATGAGGTCATTGATGAACGCCAGTGCCGGGTCTGTCGGAATGACGGAGCGACCTGTGTGTTCACCCTCAAGCCGACGGATGATGGGCGTGGAGTCCGTTACGGCAACGCGTTCGCCGTTGTCTCCGTCGGGAAAGAAGAAGGTCGGCAAAAGACGGACCTTCGGTTGCGGATAGCTTTCCGGTACGCCGCCAACGCCCCAGTAGACCATGTAGGGGATATGCCGATAGCGCAGCAGTGCGATCATTTTCCGTGTGTAGGGTGAGCCCGGCGCGCCGGTGAGTTCCAGTCGTGTGGTCTCAGTCATCGCTCATCCCATTCGGTTATCTACCGTTCTGGTCCAGCGTGAGTAATGGCACTCGTTCTGTCAATAGTTTGCGCCGCGTCATTCCGCTTCCATGTGAAAGATCAGGCAGGTCTCCGGCAGAGTGTGAGGAAGTTGAAGCCCGACGGTCATCAGGGCTTCGCCAGAAAGTATCGCCCCGTCGCCAAGAAGGTCAGCGGCTTCAATGATTGATGGCTGCGTCGGTGAGATGGGCCGCACCGGCCAGATCAGCCGAACCCTGTAAGACTTCGCCGCGTCCAGCCCGACGGCAAATAAACGTCCGGGATGGGTCTCCACATGTCCGGAGAGGTTGCACCACGAGAACAGTGCGTCGGACGCATCCGTTGCCACCACACCAACTGCGTTGGCATGAGAGGGCGTTTCCAGCCGGTGAAATGCCCCGCCATGCAAAAGCGCCCTGTGCTGCTTATGCAGTGCCAGACCGGCTTTCAGGGTTTCGATATCCTTCGGGCGTTCCTTCAGCAGGTCCAGCTCGAGGCCCATATGGCCGAAGAACGCCGTCGCAACGCGAAGCGACATGCTGAGCCGCCGACCGGTGATGTGGCATCTGGCCGGGCCGACATGCGCGCCCATCACGTCAAGCGGGAAGAAGTACGACGCGCCGCGCTGGATCAGCTGCCGATCGAGCGCGTCATTGCTGTCTGAGGTCCAGATGCGGTCCGTGCGTGACAGCACGCCATAATCGGCCCGGCCACCGCCTGAGGCGCAGCTCTCGATTTCGAGATGGGGATGGCTCGCACGGATGCGATCCATCAGGGCATACACCGCACGCGTTTGCTCAGAAGCGACGGCTTGTCCTTCGCTGCCAGGATGGTGAATATCTCGGTTCATGTCCCATTTGATGTAGTCGATATCGTGATCGGTCAGCACGGTATGGATCTGCCCGAAAACATGCTCGGCGACCTCAGCGCGTGTGAGGTCGAGCACGTATTGATGCCGCGCCGGTGGCAGGTCGATGCCTCCAGCTTTCAGGATCCAGTCCGGATGGGCACGGAACAGATCAGAGTCGGGGTTCACCATTTCCGGTTCGAACCAAAGACCAAACTCCATCCCATGGCCTTTGACATGATCGATAAGGGGCGTCAGCCCGTCCGGATAGACCGTCTCCGAAACCTGCCAGTCCCCAAGCCCGGACGTGTCATCGCGCCGGCTCCCAAACCAGCCATCATCCAGAATGAAGCGCTCGACGCCGACCTCGGCGGCCTTGTCCGCGAGTGCTTTCAGTGAGTCGAGATCATGGTCGAAGTAGACCGCTTCCCACGTATTGTAGTGGATGGGACGCGGCTTCCGGGCGATCCGGTCATCTATCAGCCGGGTCTTCAGGTGATCGTGAAACCGCCGGGACAGGCCGCTCATCCCATCCGGCGCAAACGCTGCATACAGGCAGGGCGACTGATAGGTCTCTCCCGGCGCGAGTGTCATTTCCCCGGGCAGAAAACACTCCCCCATCTGAACGAAGGCGCGTCCGTCATTCAGGCGGTCAACCCGCAGCCGATGATTGCCGCTCCAGCCGAGATGAAACCCAAAACAGTCGCCGATTTGTTCGGTCGTGCTGTGGGTCGCTGCGATCAATCCCGGAAAGCTGTCATGGCTGGTGCGCCCGCGCAGGTTCTCGCGGACATAGCTTCCTGAGAACAGTGGGATGTCCTCGCGTTGGAACTCCATCGCCCAGCGGCCTGTGAACCCGGAGAGACGCGACAGACGCTCATCCAGCGGCAGGCTTCCGGCGGCGCAGGCGTCGATGCTCAATTCGGTGTCGCCGGTGTTCTCGACTGTTGTGCTCAGTGTCATGACGCCGGTCTCAGCGTCCAGCGCAATCGTGCTCGTCGCGATGATCTGTGCCGCAGCATCGCGGCAGATGATGGAAACAGACCCCGGTGCCGTCTCAACCACTCGCTCGACAAGAAAGGCCTGCGCCCATGACTGACCTGACCGGTGCGCGCTGAACGCGGAGAGCCCCGGCGGCGATGACCCCATTTCGTTGAACAGCGAACTTTCGAGGAAGACGTCCGGCCCGCCATGCACATGCTGAGGTGTCGTCATGAGCTGAACCGCGTCCCCAGCCGTGTTCCGGAGGCTTGCGCCCCAATGCAGGATACGGGGCTGGTCCCCAATCGTGCAGGCGATGATGATCGTGGTGTCATCTGAATTCAGGGTGATGAGGCCGTCACTGGCTGTCATGCGGGTGCCTCTGGTGGTTTGCGGACTGGATTGAGCAGCGTTAAGCAGCTCACTCCCGGCAGGCAATGGTGCGATGTAAAGATCGCT
>JBCBTR010000063.1:0-11226 GCA_039818545.1 Pseudomonadota bacterium | reverse complement strand
GTCCGGGTGCCCGGTTAAACCCGGGTGGGAGGCACCCCGGCCTCTGTGCTGGGCCTTGCAGCAATGCAGGGCTTTTAGAACCAAAGCACAGATCAAGGCCGAGGCCCGGCGGGACTGTGCGACAAGCCGCGACGCGCGCGGACGCCGAGGCGTCCACTCTTAGCGCACTCAATTCACCGGAGGCCCCGGCGTCCGCGCGCTAAGCCCTGCTCACGCAGGCTGGCTCACCATCATCCCCGGACGCCGCAAGGCGGGCCGGATCAACGCGCAGGGAGAGACCGCCATGACCACGAGAAAACCCAAACCCGCAGTCAGCATGAGCGAAGCGAATACAAGCACCGCGCAGGCGCAGCGGCCGGGGTGTCAGCCCCGAACAGCCGTGAGCAAGAGAGTTTAAGCGTGAGCCGTCTCGACGGTTTCTTCAGCTTCCTCCCGAGCATCTTCCAGATGCGGCTCGCCATATTTGTACTTGCCGAGGAAGAGCAGCGGGATGGTGAAGACAAAGAGCAATATGGCGGACTTGGTCAGTGTGAAGGCCCAGTCCTGTCCGACCAGCAACCCTGTCTCCAGCCCCATCAGGCTGAGGCCCCGGCCATCGGCGATATTGGTCATGATCGATGGGCCAAGCCCCGCGCCCAGCGCGAAGAAGCCATAGATCGCGCCATAGATCGCCGAATAGCTGCGCATGCCGAAATACTTGGACACCATATAGGCCATGAAGTCGTACTCGACCCCTGCCCCGAAGCCGATCATCAGGATCGCGATGGTTGCCGTCGTGGTGGAGACGTCCGGCTGCCCGAGCAGATGAAGCGCTATCGCGGGCGATGCGAGGAACACGAAAGCGACGCCGGGGGCCCAGAACCGGTCAATGAGATATCCGCCAATGATGCGCCCGCCGAGAACGGCAAGCCCTGTCAGCGTCGCGAGCCCGACCGCCTCATCCATGCCAACGCCGGTGGTGGTCAGGACGCGTTCAATGTTCGGGATGATTGCGCCGATGGCATAGGAGATCGGCACGAAACAGATGGCGAGCAACCAGAACCGCCAGGTCTTCAGCGCCCCGCCGAGCGACAGGCCCGGCAGCTCAATCTGCATCCCCGCCTCGCGGACCGGCGGCGCGGTCTTGATGTTCATGAACATCATCATGCCGACCGGGATCAGCACGAGCCCGCAGAACCCGTAGGCCATAATGTATTCGAGCCGCAGGCCGTTCGTCTCGACCAGTGGCCCCACCTGACGGAGCACGATCCAGATCAGGCCAATGACACCGAGCAGCGAGATGCCGAGGATTGGGATTTTCAACGAGGTGACCTTGGCATCGCGGGCCGGCTCGTCATCCAGATCCCGAAGCCCGAGCCAGACGATTGGCAGTGCAATCATCAATGGAAGGAGACCCAGAAGCACATAGGCCGAGCGCCAGCCGGAGCCGCCAATAAAGTGCCATTCCGGATTGGCGACGATGTACTGTGCGAAAAATTTGGCGAGTGCGCCAAACACGCCCGTTGCGATCAGCGCGATGCCCAAAGCGATGCCGCGATTCCGGTCGAACCAGTTCGCGACAGGCCGTGTGAAGGTGATCGGCAGGGTGCCCGCCCCGGCAAAAGCGAGGATCAGCCAGAGCACGATGTAAAGCGACTTCGATCCTGTGTTCAGCGCCAGCGCCATCATGGCGAAGCTGAACGTCACAATCGAGATCAGGGCGACACGGCGCGCCCCGAACCGTTCCGCCAGCAGCCCGATCAGGGGCGAGGCGGCAAAGGCTCCGAACGTATAGATGGCCAGCGCATTCAGAATATCGCCCGGCGTCCAGCCGAGCGGCCCGAACTCTGCCAGAAGCGGCGGGATCATCACGCCAATCGTATAGAAGGGCAGCGGCGACAGGCCGAGGCCAACCCCGACGGCGGCGGCGCTCAAAACCGGCCAGCCGCGCGCAAATTCTCCAGTCCCGGCCATATTCGGCACTCCCCGCTAAAGAGCCGCTTGCGAGAGCGGCGAATTTCCCGCCTATTGGTATATCATTTAACGAACACGTCGAGGGAGGGATCGATGGAATTTACGCGGCGACAGACTCTGGCGCTAGGTGCAGCAGCACTGACCGCAACTTGTGCACCCGCCACCGTGCGCACGCCCGATGCCGATGTGATCATCATCGGGGCTGGATTGTCCGGCCTGCATGCCGCGCGAATGCTCGCCGCCGATGGCGCGAACGTGCTGGTGCTGGAAGCGTCGGGGCGCGCAGGTGGCCGGATGCTGACGCTGGATCGCGTGCCGGGCAAGCCCGAAGCCGGCGGCACGCAGGTCGGGCGCACCTATGCGCGCATCCGCGCCGCAGCCGCAGATCTGGGCGTGCCCATCATCCCACCACCACCCCGGCCGGAAGGGCGCACGATGGCAATGGGCGAAGAGGTCTTCCATCAGTCCGACTGGGCAGACCATCCGCTCAACCCCTTCCCGGACGCCTTCAAGCGGGCCGCTCCGGACGCCGCCCTGTTCGCAGCCGCAGCCAGCGCCAATCCGCTGAAAGACAATTATGCCTGGCGGGAAATCACGCGCGCGCAGGATGTCTCTGCTGCAGCCTTCATGGCCGAGCTTGGTTTTGATGACCGGGCCCGTGCCATGCTCGACATCGCTCTGAACGCGAACACGCTGGACACCTATTCAATCGTGAACGTGTGGCGGTCGCTCACCCTGTTCCGGGAAGACGCAAGCCTTGGTCCATCGGAGAAAATTGAAGGCGGCTCCTCCCGCCTCATGGAGGCAATGGCCGAGAGCCTTGGCGATGCGGTGCGGCTGAACACGCCTGTCCGCGCCATCGATGCCCGCGAGACCGGACAGGTCACGGTGCGCACCAATGATGAGACGCTGACCGCCCCTTTCTGCATCTGCACAATCCCCTTCCCGGCCTTGCGGGATGTCGAAGTGCTCGGAGATCTGAGCGGACCAACGCTCGCCGCCATCACCGCCCTTCCATATACGCAGATCCAGCAGGTGCATCTCGCGGTGGAGAACGCCTACTGGGAGACCGATGGCCTGCCCGCTGCCATGTGGACGGACGCGCCGATTGAACGGGTCTTCCCAGTCGTCTCAGACACTGGAGAAATCGTCGCACTCACCTGCTGGATTAACGGGACGGGCGTGCGCACCGGCACCAGCGACGAGGACTGGATCGAGCTCGCCGAAACTACACTACGCGATCTGCGCAATGCCGAGACACGGGGCCTCGAAGTCGTGCGCTGGGATCGCGGACAGGCGCGCTCCGGCGGGGCCTACATGCACTGGGCTCCGGGGCAGGTGAACAACTGGGCTGGCAAAATGGGGACACCCGTCGGCGGCCTGCATTTCGCGGGCGAGCATCTCTCCTATCTCCACACAGGCATGGAAGGCGCAATGGAGTCCGGCGAACAGGCCGCTTATGCCGTCATAGAAGCGATGGCCTCTTAGAAGTCTTCAAAGACCAGATCGGGCTCATGGGTGCAGCTCGCCTGTATCCAGCGCAGATTGATGCCGAGGCGGTCGGCGTCGTATTCGGTCCAGGCGTAGGAGGTCGCGCGATCCGCGCCGCGATCATGAATGTAGAGCGTCAGCGATGGCCGGTTGGTTCCGTACGGCCATTCAACATTGCGAAGCCGCAGGTGAACCGTGCGGGCCGGGTCTTCATCGGTCTCTACAATCGCTTCGCCATACTGGTCATGCAGGCGCACACCGCGCTGGAAAAACCAGTCCGCGTCTTCCCCGGCCTCACCATGCTCGACACCGCGCGCCACGGCGACCCAGCACTCAAATGGCCGCGCCCGGCGAAAGCGCGCTTCAGCGCTGGAGGTCGTCACCCAGAAGTCATCCTGCGACAGCCGCAGATTTGCCGGTGACGCACCGGCCTGACGCGCCGGCCCAAACATCCAGGTGCAGTCTTTCACCCGGGCCGTGCCTGCAAAGCCACCGCCGCTGCGAGCCCAGTCAATAGTGCACGGCGCAGGTGCTGATCCGCCGTCTTTCGTCACAAGCGAGCTGACCTGTTCGAGCCCGGCGCTCCCGATCTGAAAGGCATGGCGGATCGTGATGGGCTCGCCATCCGCCATCTGCCGACTGGCAATGACTGTGTTCGGCGCATCCTCGCCCGCTGGCCGGATCACGAGATGCTGGCGATCAGCGATCCCTTCCCCGTCCATCCCAGCCGCTTCAGCGAAGAAGCCATGACGGTCATTGTCCCAACGGCCTTGGATCAGGTCGACAATGTCGGCGAGATCCTTCTCCAGATAAGCAGGCGGTACCGCGTCCTCGGCAGGGGCGACCTGCGCCCCGGCGCTCGCGCAGGCTGTCAAACCCAGCAGTGCAATGAACGCAGTTCTCATCGCTGTTTCTCCAATACAAAAACGCCGGCCCAAAGGCCGGCGTTGATGGTGTGTTTCGCTAGAAGCGGACTTTGAGTTCCGCCCCATAACTTGGGCCCCGCCGGAGAGACCCGAAGAAGGCTCTTGGGACACTAGATGAGGCGCCCGCTGGAGCCGTATTGATCGCCGCAAAGAAGTAAGGGCTTTGCAGCCAGCGCGTGGCAATTGCGATGGAGTCTTCGTCATTGAGATTCTGGCCGTAGAGGCTGAACGCCCACGTCTCCGTCTCAAAGCCGAGGCGTGCGCCGAGCATGGTCGCGTCACCTGTTTCAGCCCGGTTATGGACCTGCACGAACTTCGAGCTCTCGTAAGTGATATCGGACGAGGCAAAGAAGTCAGACCCGAGCGGGCCAACCGCCGGCAAATCAAAGCGCAGGAAAGCGCTGGCCTGATGCTCGGAGGTTAGTGGGAACTGGTTCCCCGAAATGTCACAGGTTGCAGGCCCTGACCCGGGGAAGTCTGCGGTGAAGTCCGTTCCCGTTTGATTGGCCGGATCCGTCAGAAGGCCACCGCCAGAGGTCAGGATCCACTCATCAGCATCACAGCCTTCAGTGAACTCCGTGTCCGTCCAGGCATAGGTTGCACCACCGGACCAAGTGTCATTGAATGCGCCAATCAAGTCGAGTTCAATACCGAGAATTTCGCCGGACCCCTGGTTCGTCGCAATGGACGTCAACGCACCGGCAGGCGACGCGATGGCTTCTGTGAGCTGAACATTCGTGGCGTCTGTGAAGTAACCGGCCGCAGTGAAGTTCCAGTTTCCGCCGAAGACTGGCGTTTTCAGGCCAATCTCGAAGTTGTCTGACTCTTCCTGCTCATAAGTTGGACGGCCGACCGCCTCCCCGACACCACCATTGATACCGCCGGGCTTCACACCCTGCGAGATGACGCCATAAATCGTGCCACCATTGTCCAGCGAGTAGTCGACGGTGAAGCGCGGCGTAAACTTGTCAAAGCTTACTGACGGCGTCGCAACGGACGTGTTGTCCGTCTTGGTTTCTTCCGCGTAGCGACCTTCCACCGTCACCGAAAGCTTGTCGGAGAAGTCATACTCGACCAGACCAAAAACAGCTTCGTTTCGAATAGTCGTTTTTCCTGTTGGCGTATTGTCGCCAGTCGGATCATTGAAGGTGATGTCGCTGTCATTGGTCAGCGAGTCGTACAGATACGCACCTATGGCCCAGCGTAGCTGGTCGTCTGCCGGCGAAGACAGTTTAAGCTCAACACTGTAGTCCTCAATGTCATCGCGGTTGGTGTTCGCGAAGAATGCTTCCGGGTTCAGGAAGGCCGGAGCCACGAACCAGTTGATCGAGGAATGGTCACTGTCAAAGCCCTGTTTCAGCATTTCATCGCGATAACCACCGAGGAACTTCAACACATAACCTGACCCACCGATGTCGTAGTCGGCGATGACACTTGCGAGAAACTGCTCACGCTCAACGCCATCAAACGCAGTGCCATCCGCAAGGCTATAGATCGGCGTAATGAAGCTTGAGCCTTCAGGCACCCCGTCCACGAGATTAGGAATACCATCAGCGTCTGGCCCTGTATTCAGAGCAACCTGACCGGGCTCAATCACACCGCAATAGTACTGGTTCGTGTTGGCGCTGATAGGCGTTGGAAAAGGCAAACCGCCCTGGAATGCCGAAATGCTCGACAGCGAGCGATATCCCGGCTGGCAGTTGTTGTCGGCCGCTGGCTGCAGGAACAGCGCGAGGGGCCCGTCGTCATCTTCTGTGAAGCTCGTGCGCAGTCGAAGGTCGAAGTCGGACGTCGGATTGAAGTCCAGGACGCCTGCGACACTGAAGGTCGACTCGTCACCAACCAGTTGCTCTGTGACCGCATTGCGGAACTCGCCGCCATACTTATAGCCGCGATAGCTCAACCGGCCCGTCAGTACATCGCCCATGATCGGGCCCGACATGAATGCGGACAGGTCCATCGATTCGTTGTTACCGACCCGCACGCGACCACCGGCTTCAAACTCTTCTGTGCCGCCCTGCGTGATGAAGTTGATTGCACCCGCATATGTGTTCCGGCCGTAGAGTGCCGATTGCGGGCCCTTGATGACCTCGACGCGCTCAAGATCGTTCGGGTCCATGTTCTGGATCGATCCGGAAAAATACACACCGTCAACAAAGTAGGCGGTGCCGGACTCAACGCCGAACTGCACACCGGCCAGAACGTTTGACTGGCCGCGAATGACCGGGCGTTCGGTTGTCCGGCCAAAGGCTTTGGAGAACGAGAGGCCCGGCGTGAAGCGCGCGATGTCATCGACAGACTGAAGCTGCAGGTTTTCAATCTGCTCTTCGCCAAAAGCCGACACAGCGACCGGTGCATCAAGCAAGGTCTCTTCCTTGCGGCGCGATGTAATCACGATCGTGTTTTGGCGCAGTGCGTCCTCGTCGCCCTCTTCCTGCGCAATTGCCGGTGTGCTGTAAGCCGTTACGGCCATCGCCGCTGCACCGGCCATTAGAGTATATTTTTTCATCTGTGCTCTCCCCGCTCAGACCGCATCTCCGCTCGACACGGTATTCAAATGATATATCTTTTAAAGGACAGCTTTTCTGAACTTATTGCAAGTCCCGAAAACGAAGCGCTCAGTAATGCAACCAAAGCTGTGTCGATTTCGGCACACCAAACAGGACACCCGGATGACCGACACGCTCACTGCCAATGAATTGAAGTCCCTGATGCCGACCCTCGCGCGCCACGAAGGTGTGTGGGAGGGTGTCTATCGGTTCTATGATCCACAGGGGAACAAGATTGACGAACACGAGTCTCGTCTGATCTGCCGGTTTCCCGATGCGGGCCATCCCTATCACCAGACCAATCTTTATCGCTGGGCCGACGGCAAGCGCGAGACGCGCGACTTCCCGGCCGGCGTGGAGAATGGCCGCCTGAAATGGGACAATGAGTTCATCAATGGCTGGGCCTGTGATGTTGCGCTGGATGATTTCGGCCGCACGACGATGCTGAACTGGACGCGTACGGGCGAGCCGGACCTTTATCTCTATGAGATGATCCAGCTGTCCGATGATGGGCAGGCGCGTGCCCGCATCTGGCAATGGTTCAAGAAGGATCGCCTCTTCCAGCGCACGCTTGTCGATGAGAAGCGAGTCAGCGATGACTGGCGCAGCTACGAGGATAAAGCGTTTTAGGCCGACACGACGCCGAACACTGCTCCAACAGGGTCCTGCAACACCTGAGCGGAGCGCCCGTCGCCGAGAATAACCGAGCCTCCGAGCGGTTGCGCGCCAAGCGAGACCGCCCTGTCGACCGCATCATCAAGACTGGCGACCGCGAGAAACGGAACCCATCCGGCCGGCAAGCCATCCTGCTCGCTGGTTTGGGAGAGACCGGCAACGCGGTCGCCCTCAAACGCCTCGAAGACGCGACGAGCTCTCTCCGCCTGATGGTCGGGTGAATGAGTCCGCCAGTCGAGCATGGCCTCATATAGCGGGGAGACCGCGACCGGGTCAGGCGTGAAGAGTTCCGCCCAGACGAACATACCGCTCGGTGCGGGAAACGAATGAGACGGGACGAAGGGCGCGATTTGTGCGCCGTGCACATCATCGACAAGACAACTCCGACCAACGCCAGGAATGTGGAAAGGATCGCGCGCGACCGTCCCGCCCGAAGCTGAGGCGCGCAACGCGGCCTCATCAACGCTGCCGACCGCCACGTAGACGAGCCAGCCAGATCGTCCATTTTCAGGCGTACCAATGATCCCGCTATGCGCTGCCGCGCCATCGGACATCAGGACATAGTCGCCCGGTCCCCCGCCCCAGACAAAGTCTGTGGAGTGCTCAATGACGTACTCAAAACCGAACAGATCTCCATAGAAGCGCTTCGACGCCTCGACATCGGGCGTGAACAGATCATGCCAGACAATCTGGCCGAGCGGCGCGGACGAGCTCATTGGACAGTCCTTCTTTAACGACACCTTTCGTGGACACTAGGGTCATCACGGCTCTCAGTTGGGGCGCAAAAGATAGCGCGCCTCACAAGAAAAGGACCTACGCATCTCTGCGTAGGTCCTCGGTCTAGGAGGAAGACCGTCTTTACCGTTCGGGCACTTCGATCTCGCCCTTGCGGACCCCGTCAAAGTACTTCCAGCTCGTCATGTTGTCGCGTGGATCGCCCTCCGGCGGCGGGCCGACATATTCAGGATAGTTGGTGCGGATCTCATTCTTCATGGTCTCCGACATGTCATCCCAACCAGCGAGCTTCGCGCCGGCGGTGTGAACCCAGAACATGCCTTCGCGGCCATTCATCTTCATCCATGGCAACCAGTCAGACATGCGAGACCAGCCCACTGTCACTTTCGCAGTGGTCGTATCCGAATCGAGCAAGTCTTCGGTTCGGCCGAAGAAGTTGAACAGTTCGGTTGCGTGGTAAGTGCCGCCAATCTCGGCCTGATACGGCCCGGCGAGCGGGTTCGGATACCAGAGCGGGAAGGTTGAGCGCAGCCACCACTGGCCATCATTGATCTCGCCGCTCCAGGTCGAAGGCTGACCATCGCGGCCAATCTCATAAGCCTCGAAATTCACCGGATCGTTGGCGACGTGCAGCACATCAACCGTCTCGCCGGACCATGGATTGTCCCACGTCGCCAGCGGCTCGCCGGTCTCCTTGTCGAGATAGAGAAGGATCTCGCGGGAAACCAGTGCGTAGCCGTTTCCTCTGGTCTCATCCGTGATCGAGGAACAGGCCCGGACGTTCATGCCTTCAACGTCGAAGAGATGGACATCCTTCTCACCCTGACGGCGGGAAAAGGCCTGACCATGCCACCAGTAGACAATGGGCTCGTTGTCGACGGTCGAGCACTGGACCTTGCGATTGATCATCAGCGTGTCGGCAGCGTCGGTTGGATCGAGTTGATCCCCCTGCGCCGTGGCAAGGCTCGCGCACCCTGCAAGAGAAAGCGCTGCCAGCGCCCCCATGGTCTTCAATAAACCCGCCATCCTGTCGCCTCCGTTAAATGATATACCTTTTACATGCCACGCTCAGGCCTACCCGCCAAGACCCATCTCGGCGACCGGACGCCTTCTTTCGAAAAAACCAACCATGCCCATCGCACCGAAAGCAGCGATCCATGGCAATGTGCGCGACCAGACATCCCCCGGGCCAGATGGCAGGATGAACTCGAACAGGAAGGCGCAGGCAAAGCCGGCCAGAATGGAAGCGAACACCGCGAGACCGCCCGGTCGCAGGCCGAGCGTGCGCGCGACCACAGTCGGTCCGAACGCGGCGCCGAGCGCAGTCCATGCAAACAGGACGCGCGCAAAAATGCTGGATGGCAGCAGCAGCGTGATGAGCACAGCCGCCGCGCAAACGCTGAGAATTGCCATTCGGGCGATCAGGACATCGCGGCCCGGAAAGGCCCGCGTCAGGCCAAGGTCATGACTGACCGCGCCGCCCGCGACCAGAAGCTGGCTGTCCACGGTCGACATGATCGCCGACAGGACAGCCGCGGCAATGATCCCCGACAGGATGCCCGGCAGCAGGTCCGCGGCGGCCCGGAAGAACACGCCTTCCGCAGGCGCATCTGATCCAAACAGCGCCCGCGCGGACAGGCCAAGCACGGCCATCCCGGCATAGACCAGCGCGCCCCAGCCAATCGCGACACCCGCTCCTGTCACACGCGCCTTGGTATCCTTCGCCGCCATGATCCATGCGATGAGATGCGGTTGGCCGAGCGCCCCAAAGCCCGTGGCGAACAGCCCCGTAACAAAGCCGGCGGCCACCCATCCGGCACGGCCGCCGAAGGTCTGGGTATAAGTCTCTGGTGCAGTGTCCAGCGCGCCCGCCAACTCCGCAGGTCCACCCGCAGCGATGAGCGCGGCCACGGGAAGGATGACGGCAACGACCGCGATAAGGAGACCCTGAAGCGTGTCGATCAGCGAGACGGCGAGAAAGCCGCCAAGGAATGTATAGGCAAGCGTAATAGCCGCGCCGATCAGGACGCCTTGTGCAAGGCCCGTCCCGAACAGATCATCAAAGGCCTGCCCTGCCCCCTGAAACTGGGCCGCGACATACCATGAGAACCCGATCGCAATCAGCGCCGAGGCCAGAATGCGGATCAGCCTTGAGGCCCGCGGCCCTGCATCTTCACAGAGAAAGTCTGTCAGCGTCTGGTGGTTCTGCGTTCGCGATGCGGTTTGCAGGACACCGCCCGCCCACAGCCAGACCGCCGCATAGCCCGCCAGAATACCGGGCACCATCCACAAGGCGGACGGGCCAACCGCGTACACGAAACCGGAAAAACCCAGCAGAACCCAGGCCGACGAACTGGACGCCGCATAGGCCAGCCCCGCGACCCAAGGGCCAAGGGTGCGTTCGCCGATGAGAAAAGAGCTCTGGCTTTTCGCCCGCCGGGCCGCCCACAGGCCGACCCCGATCAGGGCCCCGGAATAGACAAGAAACGTGATCAGCGCCGGCAGGTTCTCCACGCGCGGCTACTCCGCCGCCGCAGGAAGCGGCGCGCCCTTGAAGCCCAGCGGCAAACCCGCCTTCGGGGTGAATCCATAAAGCTCCTCATCCGGCAGCGCCTTCGCGACGATCTCGCGGCAAGCCATCAGGGCATCCAGATCAATGCCGGTATCGATGCCCATGGATTCAAACATGAAGACGAGGTCTTCGGTCACGATGTTCCCGCTCGCACCCGGCGCTGTTGGGCAGCCGCCGAGGCCTCCAAGGGAGGAATCGAAGGTGGTGATCCCCTCATCATAAGCGGCCAGCGCGTTCGCAAGACCAAGGCCGCGCGTATTGTGCAGGTGAACACCCGTCAGATTCTCCGCGCCGACTTCGCCGCGAACCGCGCGGATCAACCGCT
>JBCBTR010000062.1:0-11327 GCA_039818545.1 Pseudomonadota bacterium | reverse complement strand
GAGGAGCAGGATGGAAAGAAGCGACTGAAAAGATAGCAACCCACAGGAAAACACCAGGACTGCCTTCCGTGCAGTGGAAAAGTACTGGTGAACAGGCTCGCTGGCTTGGTTGCTTCTAATGAGATCTACAGCTTCTGGATGGTAAGTGCTTAGAGCGTAGATCGCTGTCAGCGTGATGGTCAGGCTGATTGTTAAAACCCCAATCAGCACTTTCTGGAGCTTTGCCTCAGTGATCTCGAAGGGGGTTACCATGGTGTAGCTCGTATGAAGAGTAGATGTCTGGTTTGGTAGGACGGCAGCGTGTCTGACCACCAGTGGTTGTCCAGCGAATTTTTGAGATGGTGCGGTTTGAGAATGAAGTCGGTCAGATCGACTTCTTGCCGTGTAGCACAGTGGTTTGGAGGACCGGCACTAGGTGAGACCCAGTAGTGGGACGAACTGAATCAATAGTTCAATCCACCCGCTTCACATCGCCCTGATGCCGTTTCCAGTTCTCGACATAGTGCAGCGCCGACATCTTGATCACCGCCGCCTGCTGTTCGGAGATCTGCTTCACGACCTTTCCCGGCGCGCCCATGACGAGGGAATTGTCCGGGATTTCCTTGCCTTCGGGGATCAGCGCGTGCGCGCCGATAATGCAGTTCCTGCCGATCTTCGCCCCGTTCAGGATCGTCGAGCCGATGCCGATCAGGGTCTCGTCGCCAATCGTGCAGCCATGCAGCATCACCATATGCCCGACCGTCACGTCGCGTCCGATGGTCAGCGGCATGCCGACATCGGTGTGCAGCACCGAGCCGTCCTGAATGTTGGAGTTCTCACCGATGGTGATCGGGTCATTGTCGCCGCGAATGACAGTGTTGTACCAGACGCTCGCATTCTCCTTGAGAATCACATTGCCGATCACGGTCGCATTGTCGGCCACCCAATACGCCTTGTTTTCAGGCAGGGTGGGCTGCACATCGCCCAGTTCATAAATCGCCACGGCCGATCCTCTCATTGCGTCTGCGGAATGTCATGTAAGGTTTGCTTAACCGGTGTAACCTCTACTCATCAACAGATTCGGAGAGGAGATTCGACGCGTGTTGATGCGACGAACATCTCAAAGACCCGGGCGCTTTCGCCCGAACTCTGGCCGATCCGGGCCGGGGACCTCCGACCTCTTCAGTTTTCCGCCAACCGCCGTGCAGCTTCGCCCGGCGGTTTTTTTTCGCCCTGAACCAGGAGATTTTCATGGGTAAACGCACCGCCGCCAAACGTCTCAAGGCCGCCGCAGAGTTTGATGCGACCGGCTTCTTCGAGAATGACGCGCAGGATCGCCAGCTCTACGCGATCGATGGTGGCTGGCATCCCGACGATGGCCAGAAGATTACCAATCTCAACAAGGCGAAGGCCGCCCCGCGCGACCAGAAATACTCAAAGAACATCAAGCCGCGCTCCGAAAATCAGGCCGCGCTACTGCGCGCGCTGGACAGTCACGCGCTTGTCTGCGCGCTCGGGCCGGCCGGCACAGGCAAGACCTATCTCGCCATTTCCAAGGCGGTCGAGGCGCTGCAGCAGGGCAAGGTCGGGCGCATCGTCCTGTCTCGCCCGGCGGTCGAAGCCGGCGAGCAGATCGGCTTCCTGCCCGGCGCGATGGAAGACAAGCTCGCACCGTATCTGCGCCCGCTCTACGACGCGCTGTCAGACCGGCTCTCCCCGCAGCAGCTGAAACACATGATGGCCGAGGGCCTGATCGAGATCGCCCCCATCGGCTTCATGCGCGGGCGAACTTTGAACAACGCCTATGTCGTGATCGACGAGGCGCAGAACTGCACTTACACGCAGCTGAAAATGCTGCTGACGCGTCTTGGCTGGCACTCGACTATGGTTGTCACTGGCGACCCGGCGCAGTCTGATCTTCTGCCGGAGCTTTCGGGTCTCGGCATCGCTGCGGACAGGCTGGAGCAGATGGAGGGCTGCGCGGTTGTTCGGTTGCAGGGCGAGGATGTCGTGCGGCATCCGCTCGTCGCTGAAATGCTGGACGTGCTCTAGCGTTCCTCGAACGCATTGCCGATTGGCTCGGACCGCCGCGATGCGATCTCGTCCCAGAGCCAGTCGGCGGCGTCCTGAACGCTGTCGCGCTCAATATCGACCCGTCCATTCGCCGCACGCATCATCTGGGCGGAGATCGAGGCGATCAGAGGTTCAAGCGCGCGTTGCAGAGCGCGATCTTCAGCGGCGTCTGGCGAAAGCAGAATGAAAGCATCATAGGGCGGCAGGGCTCCGGCCGGATCGTCCAGCAGGACAAGGTCATAGGCATCGATCCGGCCATCCGTCGTGTAGGCGGTGATCACATCGACTTCGCCATTCTGGAGGGCGTCATACATGAAGGCGGAGTCCATGCCGCGCGTGCGCAGATTGCCAAGGCCGTACGCGTCGCGTGCGCGAACCCATTCATTGCGCCCGAAGAATTCAGGATCGCTCGCAATTGTCAGCTCGCGTCCGGCAAGGTCGGAGACCGAGAGCAGGTCCAGCCGCTCCGCCGTCTCGCGGGTCACGGCGATCCCGTAGGCATTCTCGAAGCCGAGCCGCCCCAGCACGAGGACACCATGTTCCCTCAGCAGATAGGAGCTTGTCTGAGCAAAGATCGCGGCGCGTGGTGGAATGTCCTCGCGCTCCATCACAGTCGCCCAGATCGTGCCGGTATAGTCGACATAGGCATCGATCTCGCCGCGCGTCAGCGCATCGAAAGCAACAGTCGATCCAAGGCCTTCGCGAACGTTGACGCGCGCGCCGCCCGCCTCGAGGGCGTATCCCATGACGTCGGCGAGAATGTACTGTTCGGTGAAACTCTTCGTGCCGAGCGTCACCTCGCGCCCCTGAAGCGGGACGGTCTCACCGATCAGTTCAAGATCGGTTGCTGCGCTCGGCTGGCTGCCGCCAAACGTGGTCAGCATGGGCGAGGCGATCAGCGCAAGGCCGGCAAGGCCAGCGGCCACAAGCCTCGGAGACTGAATGGCAGCTGCGCGTTCGAACAGCCGGATCACCTGATCGAGCGCGATGGCGAGCGCTGCGGAAATCAGGCAGCCGAACAGCACCGCGCCCCAGTCGCGCGTTTGCAGGCCCTGGAAGATGTAATTGCCAAGGCTTTCAGCGCCGACGGGTGTGGAGAGCGTCGCGGCACCAACCACCCAGACACTTGCCGTGCGCAGGCCGGCAACGATGATCGGCGCGGCAAGTGGCAGGTCGACCTGAACAAGGCGCTGGGTGTCGGTCATGCCGATCCCGCGCGCTGCTTCGCGCACATCCTTGTCGACCGAGCCAAGGCCGACAATCGTGTTCCTCAGGATTGGCAGCACGGAGTAAAGCGCCAGCGCCAGATAGGCCGGCCAGAACCCGATGCGCCCGCCCAGCAGCGGCACCATCAGGGCCAGAAGCGCAAGGCCCGGAATGGTCTGCACGATCGACGCGAAGGCGAGGGCAGGCCCTGCCAGCCGCTCGGATCGCGACGCCAGAATGCCAAGCGGCACCGAGACAAGAAGCCCGGTCACGATCGCTGCAAAGGACAGGATGAAATGGCCGGTGTACCGGCTCGGAAAGACCAACCATTCCTCGCCGAAGCCCATCAGCCTGAACCTTCGGAAAAGGCGGCCGTGACCCGCTGGGCTGTCCGCCGCGGTGCATCGAGCAGCGCTTCGACCGTGTCCCCGGCCGGGGATTTGATCAGCGTTTCGGCCGGACCGATCTGTACGATCCCGCCCGCATCCATGACAGCGATCTTGTCCGCGACCTCGAAGGCTTCAGCGATGTCATGGGTGACCATGACTGCTGCAAAGCCGAGTTTGTCGCGCAGCCGGAGGACATCGCGAATGAGGCCTTCCTTGGTCAGGGCATCCACGGCGGAGAATGGCTCATCCATCAAGACGAGCTCCGGCTCTGCCGCGAGCGCCCGGGCCAGTCCGACACGCTGCTTCTGGCCACCCGACAACTCGGATGGAAACCTCGCAGCGTAGGTGTCAGCTGGCAGGCCCACCATGTCGAGCAGGGCGGTGACCTTGTCCCTGATGCGGGCGGTCTCCCAGCCCAGCAATTCAGCTGTCGCGCCGACATTGCGCTCCACCGTCCAATGGGGAAACAGGCCGGCGCTCTGGATGACGTAACCGATCCGCCGCCGCCAGTCTGGCGCGGAGACATCAGACGCGCGCTTGCCAGCCAGCAGGATCTCGCCCGTGTCTGGCTCGATCAGCCGGTTCAACAGCTTCAGCGTGGTTGTCTTGCCGCAGCCCGAGGCCCCGATCAGCGCCAGCGTTTCGCCAGGCTCAAGCTCGAACGAGATATCGTTGACGGCGACAACGTCGCCGAAGCGTTTGGTCAGTTTGCGAGCCGAGAGCAGAGCCGGCACCGTGCGATCACGCGCCGGTCAGGTCTTCTTCAAGGACCGACATCTGGAACTGATAGGAGGTCTCGCCCTCGTCCACGTCCTTATAGACCACGGCGAGGAACTCGGCTCCGAGATACACTTCCACGCTATCATCTGTCTTGTCCCGGGGCACAAGACGCATGCCGGGGTTCAGTTTTTCCTTCAGGTACGCCTCAAGGCGCAGCGTTTCTTCACGCTCCATGAAATCCTACTCCATTTGATTACGCGGTGAACCTAGGCATTTCGGCGGGCAACGCAATGCAGCATTCCTGCTGTTTATGGGTCGAAATAGCCACCACCGCCGACGACGGGCGCGCCGTCAGGATCAGCACGCCGGCCGAAGGCCAGCGCGGCCGCGCCCCAGATCAGTTCGACAAAAATCCGTGCGATCAGCGTCATCAGGACGCCGAACACCATCGTGTCATTGACCACCTGCCGGTAAAGAGCCCCGCCAAGGCCGTCGAGATTGATGTCTTTGGCCGTTGGCAGCCACTTCTCGACAAGGTCAGCAAAATCATAAACCGCGCTGAGAACGTTGGGCGCGAACAAAAAGCCGACAATGATCAGGCCGATCGACAGGGTCGCGGTGGCCACAAGCTTGGTCGAAACGCGGAACAGTCCCCAGAAAAACATGGTTTTCTCCTTCTCGCGCCGACATGCGCAGACCCATCTAACGCCACCTTGAGGGGCGCGCCAAGGCTTTGGCTGCGCTGATCCCGACGGGCATTACGTGAAATTTCAGGCAAATTTGGGTGCGCGGTTTCGCCGTTCTTTCAGCTCCAAAACGTAAGTTCTCGCTCGGGAATGAGGTGCCGTCCTGCGGAGGCTGGGTGCGCTGCAATGACAGGTAAATGAGGACGGATTTGAACACTTCGACCCTAACAACGGTCGCGACTGCCGAGCATGTAAATGCGAGGGTGTCCGACGAGAACGGCCTGATTCTGGTCAAACGCACGGCGCTGGCGACCTTGCTGGCTCCCATCCTTTTCATGGCCAGCATTGTTCAGGCGGCAATCCTCGTGACGGCCAGCCGACAGGAAGCCAACGCTGAATTCCTGTCCTTCTGGCTGTTTGCGCACTGCCTGATCGGTGCCTTGTTCTTCCTGATCAGCCTTCGCGAAAAATCGATCCTCTTCGACTCGGCCTCCTATACAGAAAGCGGGCTGACGCGCTCCAACGTGGCCTCAGCCCTCGGAGCCGCATGGGGCATCGCGCCAGCGATCATTGCGCCGCTCGCGAGTGCATCGGTACAGGTGAGCTTCGGTGCTGTACTGGCCGGTTTCACCTTTGCTGGTGGCCTGATGCTGAAACACTTTCCGCGGCTGGCACTGACTCTGCTGGCCCCGGTCGTTCTGGGGTTCCTGCTCAATATTTACGTCCAGTCCGAAGTCCAGGCGAGCGTCGTCTCGGTCGTGGTACTGGCCTATTTCAGTGTGATCGCGATCTGCACGCGCTGGTACTTTGCCCGCTACGAAAAGAAGCTGGACGATGCCAATGAAGCCGACCTGCAGGCCCGCAGCCTGCTCGGCATGCTGCAGGATCTGAGCGAGGCCACCACCGGATATTTCTGGCGGACCGGACGGAAGGGCGTCCTCCTTGAGAAACCCTCATCGGTTGAGGGCCGGACGCTTGGCGGGGCTTTCGATACCGATGCGAAATTCTTCGAGATATTCGAAGTGTCTCCCGAACGGGATGAACTCGCCGCGCGCATGGCGCGGCGCTCGGAGATTTTCGGTCTCGAACTGGAAGTGACGGGCGATGGCGCAAAGCGCTGGTATCGCGTCACCGGCAAGCCCATTCTCAGCGAAGACGGCTTCCAGGGGTATCGCGGGGCGCTGACCGATATCTCGGAGTCCAAGGAGAGCGAACGGCGCATATCAGAGCTTGCCGAGTTTGATCATCTGACGGGCCTGCCGAACCGCGGCCGTCTGCATGCCGAACTCGAAAAGGTGATCCAGCTCGAATACTCCGATGATACGGTGCGCGCACTGATCTGGCTCGATCTCGACAATTTCAAATGGGTCAATGATACGCTCGGGCACCCAGCTGGCGACGAGCTGCTGAAGCGCGTCGCGGGCCGATTGCAGGATGTGTGTTCGCCGGAAGACACGATTGCGCGCATTGGCGGGGATGAGTTCGCGATCATCGTCGAACGCCCGGTCGGGAACAATGCATTCATCGCCTTCATCCAGACGCTGACAGAGACGCTGGCAGAGCCTTACTCGCTCTGGGGCGCGACGGCCCGCTGTAGCGCATCGGTCGGCTTTCGCCGGTTTGACGCGACCACGCGTGACAGCCTCACCCTTTTCAAGCATGCCGATCTTGCGCTCTACCAGTCCAAGGCCAAGGGCCGGGCGACCTGGTGCGAGTTCACCAACGAACTCGACAATCGGGCGAGGGCGCGCCAGCAGCTGGAAGAAGACCTGCGCATGGCGGTCGACAATGGCGAGCTGGAGCTTCACTTCCAGCCGATCGTCGACGCCGCGCGCCTGCGCACTGTCGGCGTCGAAGCCCTGCTGCGCTGGATCCATCCGACGCGCGGAACCATCTACCCGAACGAATTCATCGAACTGGCCGAAGACTGCGGCCTGATCACGCGGATTGGTGATGTCGTCATTCGCAGCGCGCTTCGCGCCGCCGCCGACCTGCCAGACAGGGTGCGTATGTCGATCAACGTCTCGCCGATCCAGATGCACAGCGAGTCGCTGGTGCCGACGATCGAAGCGGCCCTGACGGAATACGACATCGCGCCGTCGCGTCTGGAGATCGAGATCACCGAGTCTGTGTTGATCTCGGATACCGAATTTACGCTTCAGCGCCTGAAGCAGCTCAAGGCGCTTGGCCTTTCAATCGCGCTTGATGATTTCGGGATCGGCTTTTCGTCGCTGGCCTATCTGCGCCAGTTCCCGTTCGACAAGATCAAGCTGGATGACAGCTTTGTCGGTGATCTGGAAACCAGCGAAGAGAGCCGTGCGATCGCTGCGGCCACGTTGTCGCTTGCGCGGGCGCTCGGCCTTGAGAGCACCGCAGAAGGCGTCGAGACGGCTTACCAGCGCGACTTCCTGCGTGAGAATGGATGCGACGAGCTGCAGGGCTACTTCGTCAGCCGGGCTCAGCCGGAAGAGGCCCTGTCGCACTTCATCAAAGTGTCAGGCGATGTCGCCGGCGATGATGAGGCGTCTGCGTCCCATCTGGCGCTGGTTGCCAATGGTGGCAGTTAGGTCCTAGTCGTCGCAGGGAAAAGCCTGATCCATCGAGCGGGCAGGCTCTGCGCCTTCGTCGCCGACGATCTTTGCCGGAACACCCGCGACCGTGCTGCGGGCAGGGACGGGTTTCAGCACGACGCTGCCGGCTGCGATCTTTGCCTCATCGCCGATGGTGATGTTGCCAAGGACTTTCGCTCCCACTGAGACGAGTACGCCGCGTCCGATCTTTGGATGGCGGTCGCCAACGACCTTGCCGGTGCCGCCAAGGGTGACGCCTTGCAGGATCGAGCAGCCTTCGCCGACGACGGTGGTTTCGCCGATAGTGATGCCACTGGCATGATCAAGCATGACGCCGACGCCAATGCGGGCGGCGGGATGGATGTCGACTCCGAACAGCTCGCTCGCCCGGCTCTGGAAATGGAAAGCGAGCGTCTCGCGGCCCTGACTCCAGAGCTTGTTCGCAATGCGGTAGGTCTGCAGGGCGAGGAAGCCCTTGAAGAAGAGGAAGGGCTGCAGCATCCCGCGGCAGGCCGGGTCGCGGTCGAGCACCGCGTACATGTCAGCTTCAGCGGCCTCTACGAGGCTGTCATCGCCATCATAGGCCGTTTCGAAAATCTTGCGGACCTGAAGCGCGCCCATATCCGTGCCGGCGAGTTTCTCGGCGAGATGGTAGGACAGGGCCTGACAGATCGAGTCATGGCTCAGAATGGCGGCGTTGATGTAGCTGGCGAGCGTTGGCTCGTCGGCGGCAGCAGAGGCGGCCTCGAAGCGGAGCCGGGTCCAGGCTGGCGGCCGTGCGCCAGTGTCGGGATTATGAGCCATGGCCGACTGTCCTTCCAACGTATTGATCCTCTAGGTGGGCCCGCGTTCCGGGCCTCGCAAGTCTGGTTCGTTATTCTGCCGGGACGGGGTTGGCGTCGGGCGCAGGGCGTTTCAGTCCGAGCAGGCGTGAAATCGGGCGCATGGTCATCACGCGGAACATGGCCGGGGTGAAGTAGAGCGCGAGCAGCGCAGACCCGGCAACACCGCCCGAAATACCGGCGGCGAGCGGCAGCCAGAACGCGTCCCCGGACAGCAGCAAGGGCACGAAGCCGCCAATGGTGGTCAGCGTCGTTGCCACGATGTGACGGGTGGCATCCACCACGACTTCGCGCTGGGCAATGATGTCATCGGCAAGGGCCGCCGGGCTCGCCTTCAGGAGCGACAGCACGACGATGGACCCGTTAATGGCGATGCCGAGCAGGCCGAGCGCGCCGACAATCGCGTTGAAGCCCATGGGCAGGTTGAACAGCCAGACGCCGCTAAAGGCGAGACCAACCGCGAGGAAGCCTGTCGACAGGATCAGCAGGGCATAGCGGAAGGAGTTGAACACCAGCGTCACCGCGCCGGCCATGATCAGGATCAGCGGAATGCCGACACCGGCAAGATTGGCGAGTGCATCTCCGGACGCCTCAGCCTCGCCGCCAATGATGAGATCGTAGCCGGGCGGCAGTTCAAAATCGCTGGCTTCCAGTTTCTCCTGAAACATGGCGAGCTGTGGCGCGGGAAGCGTGTAAGGCTCAAGGAACGCGAAAATCTGGTTCGCGCGCCGGCCATTGTGACGGGAAATCACCGCTGTTTTCGGATCGAGCGTCATCTCGCCAAGGGCTGAGATGGGCGTGCCGAGGCCTTCACCGCCCATGCCGATGGTCTTCGAACGCAGGTCTTCCAGTCCGCCGCGCCGGTCGTCCGGCGCGATTACGCGGACGGGGAGTTCTTCCACGCCTTCGAGGATACTGCCGGCGCGTACCCCTTCCAGTTCCGCGTTGAGGTCTGCGGCAAGCTCCGTCAGGCGGTCGCCGGCAATGGCGGAGGCGGCCTCATCGGCGCGCAGCGTGATGGTCGGCGCGCCAAGCTGGAGGCTTGCGGAGGTGTATGTGACGCCCGGTGTTGCGGCGAGGACGCCCCGGATTTCCTTGCCGAGCCGGTCGAGCACGGCGAGGTCATCGCCTTCCACCAGCAGTTCGATGGGGGCAGGGACGGGTGGTCCTTGCTCATAGGGAAGGGCGAGGAACTGAGCATTCGGGAACTCGCGGCGAACTTCTTCCTGAACCTCGCCGACAATGATCCGTGTTGAGGACGCATCGGTAAGCGTCACCCAGCCGGCGGCATAGCCTGCCAGACCGTTCACATTGTTGAAGGCGTTGTAGTAGACGCGGGGCGAGCCTTGGCCGAGCGTCCAGTTCACATCGGTGACGCGCGGATACGAAAACAGGAGTTCGGTGGCCCGCTCGGTCGCTTCGACAGTTTCCTGAATGGAGGCATCCGACGACAGAGTGAGCTGTAGCTGAAACTGGTTGCGCTCCGTCTGCGGGAAGAATTGCGAGGGGAGCGTCCCGGCCAGGACAAAGCCGATCAGGGCGGGTGTGACGCCGATCGCAATGCCCAGCGGCGGAAATCTCAAGACTGCTTCCACGGTCCAGCGATAGCCGTCGCTGACCGTGTCGCTGGTAATGCCGTCCCGCCACCAGCGTCGCTTGGCATCCTGACCTGATTCACCGTCGCGCTTGCGGTCGAACCAGCCAGCCATGGCCGGAATAACCGTCATCGACAGGACGAAAGAGGAGGTGATCGCAAAGATCACGGACACGCCGATCATGCCGACAAACTCTCCCGCGCCGCCCGGCAACAGGGCGATGGGGGCAAAGGCGAGCGCCGTCGTCAGCGTGGATGCGAACAGCGGTCCGAACAGGTGCGACAGGGACTGGTCTATGGCTTCGATGCGGCTGGCACCGGCCGCGCGTTTCTGGTCGATCTCGTCGACGACCACGATGGCATTATCGATCAGAAGACCCAGCGAGATGACGAGGCCGGTGACCGACATCTGATGCAGGGGATGCCCGAACAGATTGAACAGGATCAGCACAAGGCAGACGGTCAGCGGTAGCGCCGAGCCGACGACGAAGGCGGCGCGCCACCCCATGACAAGGAAGAGCGCGGCGAAAACGATAAAGGCGGAGATGACAAGGTTTCGGGCGAGATCACCGAGGCGGGCATTTGTGTAGTCGCTCTGGTCGAAGACGGTTTCGACTGTGATCCCGCGCGGGACGCCCTGTTCGAAATCAGCAATGAGAGCCCGCGCTGTTTCGGCCCACTGGTCCATGCGCAGATCCGGCTGGATATAGGCGGCGACAAGGACAGCGCGTTTGCCATTGTTGAAGTTCATCACGCGGGGCGGCGTCTCGAACCCTTTCTCGACGATCGCGACATCGCCGACCCGAACGGCTGACCCGTCCGGTCGCTGCACAAGCGGCACGGAGCGAATACGTGCAATCGAGTCGAACTCGCCGCCGACTTCGAGCCCTATCGTGTTCGAGGTTGACCTGAGCTGGCCGGCCGGGGCTTTGGCATCTGCCTGCGCGATAAGGGACGAGGCAGACCGAACGCTGAGGCCCGCTGCGGCGAGCGCGTCAGGATCGACGACAACCCGAACTTCCTCGGTGGGGAGGCCGAAGATCTCAGTTTCTTCTGTGCCCGACAATGTCTGGAAACGATCCTGAAGGTCGAGCGCCAGCCGGGACATGATGGCGAGTTCCGGCTCTGCCTCGCTGTCCCAAGTGAGGGAGACGAGCACGGTTGCGGCTCCGACATATAGCCGCCGGATCGTCGGTGTGGAGGTGCCCTCCGGGAACTGGGCCTCTGCCCGGGCGACCTGTGCGCGAATGAGGGTCCATGCGTCGTCG
>JBCBTR010000061.1:0-11394 GCA_039818545.1 Pseudomonadota bacterium | reverse complement strand
GTCTATGACTTCCTGATCTTCCTCTATGACCGCACCGGAAACCTCTCCAAGAAAGCTGAACTTCTGGAAGTCCTGCTCGCGCGAGACCCCACAGACCGCCAGCTCTGGGACGCAATCTCTGGCGACTATTTCAAGGCCGAGGATGAGCGTAAGGCGTTCGAAGTTCAGAAAGCGATGTATCTTGGCGGTCTTCTGGAGACAGAAGACGAGCTGATGCGGATCGTGAACTTCTACAACCGCTTCAACGCGCCCTTCCACGCCGCACAGATTCTTGAGAAGGAAATGAA
This sequence comes from Pseudomonadota bacterium, assembly GCA_039818545.1. Taxonomy (GTDB): domain Bacteria; phylum Pseudomonadota; class Alphaproteobacteria; order Caulobacterales; family Hyphomonadaceae; genus JANQQC01. Next base: position 11,107 of record JBCBTR010000061.1, on the reverse strand, counting down.
TGCTGGCCGCATTGAGCAGGATTTCGAGAAACTCGAACTTCTGGCCAACCTCTATCAGGTCGCCCGCGAGTACGAGAAAGCGATCCCTGTCATCGAGCAGGCCGCCCAGACCGGCGGTGAGCGTGGTGGAGCGATGTATGAGCGCCTTGGCCGTTCGTATTCCGAGCTTCAGGACTGGGAGAAGACCGAGGAAGCGCTGACGACCGCTCTGAACACCGGCGGTGTGAAAGATCGCGGCCTCGCCTGGGTCCTGATTGGCCAGTCCCGTTATGAGCGCGGTGATCGCTCCGGTGCACGCGAAGCCTTCCGGAATGCCAACAATCGCGGTGGACGCGGCTGGATGGCCTTCATGGATTCAGAAGAACGGACGGAAGTTGCACTTGCGCGCTTCGACCTGCAAAGCGCCGTGCTGGAGCTGACCAATGAGAAAGAGGTCTGCGACCGCCTGAAAGTCCTTGGCGACGAAGGCCTGCCCGAAGGCTGTGCAACCGTCGAAGACCGTCTTGATCAAGCGAACGATGCGCTCGGCGAGTTCGACGACCGCAACAACATCTGATCTTCCGATCGGTGCAATTCAAACAAAGCCCCGGACTTTGATGGTCCGGGGCTTTCTTTATTGAAGAACAGCGTGTGCCTAGGCGCCGATACCCACGGCGCGAAGCGCGAAGGCAAACTCCACAGCGGTTTCCTTCAGGCCTTCAAACCGGCCTGAGGCCCCGCCATGGCCAGCTTCCATATTGATCCGCAGATAGTAAGGCCCGCCCTCCGGAGCCTCGTGGCGCAGCCTGGCCGCCCGCTTTGCCGGTTCCCAATAGGTGACACGGGGATCAGACAGGCCGCCCGTGATCAGCATTTGCGGATAAGGCCGGGCGGAGACCTGATCATAGGGCGAGTAGGCTAGGATCGTGTCGTAGTTGTCAGCGCTCTTGAGCGGGTTCCCCCATTCCGGCCATTCGGGCGGGGTGAGCGGGAGGCCCTCATCCGACATCGTGTTGAGGACGTCGACGAAAGGCACAGCCGCGACAATGCCTGCGAAGAGGTCCGGGTCCATGTTCGCCGCTGCGCCCATGAGGAGGCCGCCCGCCGATCCGCCAAGGCCAACGATCCGCCCCTCGGATGTGTAACCCTCGGCGACCAGATACCGACCCGCCGAGAGATAGTCGCGGAAGGTGTTGGTCTTCTTGTCGAGCTTGCCATCCAGATACCACTGATAGCCTTTTGCCATGGAGCCACGCGGATGGACGATCGCATAAACCATCCCGCGGTCGACCAGTGACAGCCGGCTGGTACGGAAGTCCGCCGGGATCGTCATGCCATAGGAGCCGTACCCATAAAGCAGGAGCGGTGCCGAGCCATCGAGCGGGGTATCTTTGTGCCGTAGAATAGTGATCGGGATCTGCTCGCCATCATGCGCCGGAGCCATCAGCCGGCTGGCGACATAGTCGTCCCGATTGTGCCCGCTTGGCACTTCGCGCGTCTTGCGCAGCGTCCGCTCGCGTGTGCGCATGTCATAGTCGAAGACCTGATCGGGCGTTGTCGGCGAGGCATAGTCAAAGCGCATGATTAAGGTGTCGTATTCCATCCCACCGGCCAGCCCGAGATCGTAAGCGCTCTCGTCAAACGAGATCGTATGTTCCTCTCCGCCTGTACGGGCGCGCACGACGAGTTTGGGCAGGCCGTTCTCGCGTTCCATACGCACGAGGAAATCCTTGTAAGCATCCAGTCCAAGCAACAGCACACCGGGGCGGTGGGGCAGGAGATCCTGCCACGCCTCGCGGCCGGGTGTGTCGATCGCGGTGGTCACAAGTTTGAAGTCCACCGCGCCATCGGCATTTGTCAGAATGAAGAAGCGCCCATCATGATGAGTGACGCTGTACTCAATGCCGGACTCGCGCGCCGCGATAAGAACGGGCTTCGATGCGGGCGCATCGGCCGGGATGTACCACCATTCCGACGTCGTGTGGTTGTGGGTCGAGATGAAGATGAAGTCCCCGGACTCTGACGTATCGAGCCCGACAAAGAAGCCGGGATCGGCTTCCTCATAGACCAACGCGTCTTTGTCGCTCCCGAGCGCGCGGTAAAAGACAGCCGACGGGCGGCCATTGTCATCGCGCTTGACCCAGTAGAGTCCGTCGGACGCCGCCGTCCACGCAAAGTCGCCATGGGTGTTCTCGATCGCGAAACTGGTATCCTTGCCTGTTGCGAGATCGCGAACCTTCAGCGTGTAGTACTCGCTGCCCTGATCGTCATAGGCATAGGCCAGCAGCTTGTGATCGCGTGAGTGCTCGACGCCGCCAATCTTGTAGAAGGCCAGCCCGTCGCCTTCCTTGTCGCCGTCGAGGAGGACGGTCTCAGGCGCATTGTCATCAAAGGCCCGGTCGGCGGGACGCCTTGCAAAGACGGGATACTCGCCGCCCTTGCGGTAGCGCGTGTAATAGGCAAAAGGGCCGTCAGTGTCGGGGACTGAACTGTCATCCTCCTTGATCCGCGCGCGCATCTCCTTGAACAGCGCTTCGCGCAGGTCTGCGGTCGGTTCTTCAAGCGCGGTTTTGGTGTAGGCGTTTTCGGCTGTGAGATAGTCTCGAATGTCAGCGCGCAGGACGGAGGGGTCCTGCATCACTTTCTGCCAGTTCTTGTCCTTGAGCCAGTGATAGGGGTCGACGCGTTTGCGGCCGACCTGCTCGATTTCAAGAGGGTCGCGCTTGGCGGTCGGCGGGGTGGGTGTTGAAGCCATAGCGAAGGCATCCTGCAATCAGTGCGGCAGTCATGGCCGCATGTATTCAAATGGGAAAGTCTTGCGGACAGGCGGTCCGCATAGTCAGGCGTGTTGAAAGACTGTGGCGGTCAGCTCTCTTCTGCGGGGCGGAACTCCAGCACGACACCGTTGATACACCACCGCTGCCCGGTCGGCGGCGGGCCGTCCTTGAAAACATGGCCCTGATGCAGGCCACACGTTGCGCAGTGGCACTCAGTCCGGGGGAGGATCATTTTGAAATCGGTCTTCGTCTCAATGACGGCATCGGTGACAGGCTTCCAGTAGCTCGGCCATCCTGTGCCGGAATCGAACTTGTGCTCGGACGACCAGAGCGCGGTACCACAACCGACGCAATGATAGAGGCCTTCCCGTTTTTCGTCATTGAAATTGCCTTCGGAAAAGGCACGCTCGGTGCCTTCCTTCACGCCAACCTGAAACTGTTCAGGTGTGAGCAGGTGACGCCACTCGGCGTCGGTTCTTTTGATCTTGGCGGGGGCGTCAGTCATATCTGGCTCCGATTGTTTCAAGCCAGATATAGGGGCGTCGGCCCCCGCCGGAAACCAAGCCTAGTCGCCGATGTAGCGCAGGCGGCCATTCTCATAAGCAGCGCGGCAGTCCAGCGCATCTCTGCGAATGTCCTTCGGATCGAGTTTCGCGGCGCTTGCGGCCCCTTCGAAACGTGGATCGTCGCACTCGCTGTCCCGGGCCCAGTCGCTGCTATTGTCGCCGAAATTGATCGTAGCGGCAGGGCGAGCGGGCGGCAGTGTCGTGTCAGCCGTCCCTGCTGCGAGGGTGACACCGCCGCTGGTGAAGGCTGACCGGCAGTCATCCGCATCCCGGCCGAGATCGCCGGCCAGCAGTTTGGCGGCCGCGTTCGACCCCTCAAAGCGTGGATCATCGCACTCGCCATCCCGGGCCCAGCGGCTGGAATTGTCGCCGAAGTCGAGTCCGGCAGGCACGGCGACGGCTGCAGTATTGCTGCTGCCTTCGTCCGGCGCGGCATCATCTTCCGTGCGCAGGCGAATTGTGTCGGCCTCGAATGCGGCTTGGCAATCGCTGGCATCACGCATCCGGTCATCATCCATAAGTATGGTCTCGGTCATGCCCGGGCCGATAAAGCGGGGATCGTCGCACTCGCCGTCATTTGCCCATGCGCCGTCATCGGTTCCGAAATCAACGCCGGAGGAGGAGATGTTCGGCGTGGCCTGCGTCACCTGCGGGGCTTGTGGGGCGTCGCTCAGCAAATAGATCGTGCCGGCTTCAAATGCCGCGCGGCAGTCTGTGGCGTCCCGGCGTCGGTCGGCCTCAAGCAGCACGGTACTGGTCATGCCATCGCCGCCAAACCGGGGGTCATCGCATTCACCGTCGCCGGACCATGTGCTGGAATCATCCCCGAAATCGATGGCAGCGGCCGCCCCCGGCACTGCTTCCGGCACAAGGCGGATCGTTCCCGCCTCAAAGGCTGTCCGGCAATCGGTGGCATCGTGGAATCGATCGGCCTCAACCAGAGGCGTGTTCGTCATTCCGTTGCCTATGAAACGGGGGTCGTCACATTCCCCGTCATTCGCCCATTCGCTCGTATCGTCTCCGAACATTACGGGCTTGTCCGCCACCTGCGCGGCGGCGGGCAAGGCTGCCAAGCCGATCACGGCGCTCACCAACACTCTCGAAATCATGCCAAATTCCCCTCTGGCTAACTGTCCCGAGGGTATTGGGCCAGAGTCCGGTGGCGAAATCTAGACCGAATCTTGCGGCTGTGACTTAGTTGTAAATCACCGAAATGGCCTCGGCGACGCAGGCCGGGCGTTCCTGACCTTCGATTTCGATGGTCGATTCAACGATCATCTGTTTGCCACCCGCCTTTGGGGCCACCGATTTCATGGCCTGACGAAGGCGCACTTTGGAGCCAACGGGCACCATATTGGTGAAGCGCACCTTGTCGGAGCCATAATTGATACCCCGTGTCACGCCTTCGACGCGCAGCACTTCGGCGCTCAGCATCGGCAGAAGGGACAGGGTGAGATAGCCGTGTGCGATCGGAGCGCCCATCTCTTTCGTCGCACGCTCGACATCGATGTGGATCCACTGATGGTCGCCTGTCGCATCGGCGAAAAGGTTCACACGGTCCTGATCGATGACATGCCAGTCTGACACGCCGATCTCCTGTCCGACCAGACTTTCCAGTTCGTCGTATTGCACTTTGCGCGGCTCAGCCATCGCGTGTCCTCCTTGTTTATCTGTTGTCTGCATTAAAGACGGGCGTGCAGCAGGCGCAAGGGGCGCCGTTGCGTTCGCGCCTAAACGATGCGGCTGTTCTTCTCGCCCCAGTAGCGATCCCGGATCAGGCGCTTGTAGAGCTTGCCTGTCGGGTGACGGGGCAGTTCAGGGTCGAAATCGATGCTCTTGGGGCATTTGAGTTTCGACAAATGGGTGCGGCAATGCTCCATCAGCTCGTCGATCAGGGCCTCGTCGGCCGCGATCCCTTCCATCGGCTGCACAACGGCTTTCACCGCCTCGCCGAAATCCGGGTCTGGCACGCCAATAACCGCGCAATCGGCGACCTTGGGATGCGTGATCAGCACATTCTCGGTTTCCTGCGGATAGATGTTCACCCCGCCTGAGATGATCATGAACGCCTTGCGATCTGTCAGGTAGAGATACCCGTCCTCGTCGACCTTCCCGACATCGCCCAGCGAAGACCAGTCTTCATGGGCGGCGTGACGCGCATCGGCGGTCTTTTCCTCATCATTGTGATAGGTCGGTGGCACGGTGCCCCCGAAATAGATCTGTCCTTCCCCACCGACGGGAAGTTCCGCGCCGTCTTCTCCGCAAATGTGAAGCTCACCCCAGATTGGCCGGCCAACCGTCCCTTTGTGCGTGAGCCACTCCGGAGACTTTGCCCAGGTCATGCCATTGCCTTCGGAACCGGCATAATACTCGTCGATGATCGGCCCCCACCACTCGATCATCTGTTCCTTGACCGGGATCGGGCAGGGCGCGGCGGCGTGGATGGCGAACTCAAGGCTCGACACATCATACTTGGTGCGCACCTCTTCAGGCAATTTCAGCATACGGACGAACATGGTCGGCACGACCTGCGTATGGGTCACCTTGTGTTTCTCGACCTGCCGCAGGAAGTCTTCCGGATCGAACTTCTCCATCACGATCAGTGTTGCGCCGAACCGGGTGAACGCGCCACACCATCTGAGCGGTGCCGCGTGATAAAGCGGGGCCGGGGAGAGATAGATCGAGGTCTCGTCCGCCCCGGCGAGCCCCTTGGCGATCTGGTTCAGGACATTGTCTTCATCGATCGCCCGGTCCGGAACGAAAGGCGCGCGAATGCCTTTCGGACGGCCTGTCGTGCCCGAGGAGTAGAGCATATCCGCGCCGTGCATCTCATCCGGGATGGGCGTCGTCGGAAACCGCTCGCGAAGGGTTTCAAGCGCCGTGAAGCCATCAATGTCGCCATCGATCGACCAGCTATCGGTGAGGCCGGCGAGTTGCTTGGCCTCTGTTGCGGTCGCTCCGAGGCTACCGCTCGCGATCAGCAGTTTCGAGCCGGAGTCCCGGATAATGTATTCGACCTCGGGAGGGGTCAGGCGGGAGGACACGCAGGTCACATAGAGTCCGGACCGCATCGCCGCCCAGTAGATCTCGAAATAGCGCGGAGAGTTTTCGGCAAACAGGGCGAACGTCTCGCCGGGCTGCAAGCCCGCTTCCCGCAGCGCATGCGCGGTCTGGTTGGAGCGTTCGTCGAGCTGTTTGAAGGTCACCGTCTCGCCGGAGCCAGACATGATGTAGGCGGGCTTGTCCGGATGGCTTTTTGCGAAGTGGCACGGATGCATCAAATATCTCCCAGCAGTCGCCTGTTATCGGCGGCTTTTCTTCAGACTATTTGATAACGCCTTGCGCGCGGGCGTCCACGGGCGACGCAAAGGAAACGTCGTCTCATTTTCCGTCTTTGGTGAGCGCCTTCAGTCGCTGGCGAATATACTTCGCCGCTGAGCGATAGTGGCTGGGTCCCGCAGCTTCTGCCCAGCGGCCCGTTGTCCAGTCATTGTAAGCGCCCTTCATGGGGCCGGCATACAGCTCCTCTTCTCCAAGGCCTTCGATCAGGGTGATGAGTTTGTCGTGGTTTGCCTGCAGCAGGTCGAGCGCGTCATCCCATCCAAGGCCCGCCTGGTCCTGGCGCAGCTTGGCATTGTAGGTTTTCAACTCGTTCCACTTGTATCCCTTGGCCGGGAAGAACACGTCTCGCCCGGCCTGCCCATCGCGGTACCAGCCCAGGAACAACTCGATCCAGTGGGCACGATGCCCGATGACGTCCTTTATCGATGTGTCGTCCTCATCTTTCGTCAGGGCCGCCGTCTCCGGCACCTTTTCGATCAGGTCCCGCAGTTTCCCATAGTCCTTATGAGTTACGCCGATCAGGTCTGATTTCGTCTTCGCGGCAGGCATGTCGAGCTCTCTTTAGAGCTTATCATATGGCGTCAGTCGCCTGACTTGGAAGTCCTGCCTGCCCGGCCTGTTCCGGGTGCGCATCCACAAAAGCCTGCTTCAATTCAACCGAGCGATTGTGAGCCCCATCCGGGCTCCAGCCCGGCGCGTTGATGAACCGCCCGATCCAGTGATGCGGTCGAAGCCCGTCGCTGGCGCAATCCCGTAATATGGCGGCGAACTCATGATAGGCGACCGCTATGGGATTGTAGCTCTCCAGCGGCTTCACGATCCCATAGTCGCACGGATCATCCTCGCGCTCGGGCACGAAACTTCCAAACATCTTGTCCCATGTGATGAAGACGCCTGCATAGTTGGAATCGAGATAGCGCGGATTGATGGCGTGATGGACGCGGTGATGGGACGGTGTGTTGAACACGGCCTCGAACCATCCCGGCATCCGGTCGATTGCTTCAGTATGAATCCAGAACTGGTAGAGCAGGTTCAGTCCGCCCGCGAAGAAGATATAGGCCGGGTGAAAGCCAAGGATCACCATCGGCGCGCCGATCAGGATGAGCCCGGTGAACGGCCCGACCCATGGCTGACGCAGCGCGGTGGTGAGATTGTAGTGCCGGCTGGAATGATGGGTGACATGCTCAGCCCAGAACCAACGGACGCGATGCGCGAAACGATGCTTCCAGTAATAGGTGAAATCGTACAGCACGAAGACGATCAGGAAGCTCCACCACGTCACCGGGATTTCAAGGAGCCGGTAGGGCCAGAACAGCATCATCATCCACAGCGCGGCAAAGCCTGTCGCCGTGTTCACGATCACATTGCCGAGCCCCATCGCCATGGAGGTGATCGCATCTTTCGTCTCATAACGGCCTTTGGCGCGACCCGTCTTCACCGCCCACCATTCCCAGATGACCGACAGCACAAACAGCGGCGCGGCGAGCGTGGTGGGCGGCGGGAAATCGTACATCGCGTCCTGATGACACGAGACTTTCCGTCAGAAAAGCGCAGGGCACACCGCCGACGCGCTTGACGACCCCAGCGTCATGCTCTGTGTGCTGGGATCAAATCAGGAGGAATTCCCATGGCCGAGATGAAAGCCTTTGAGCAGATCAAGCTGGAGAAGGATGGCGCTATCGCGACGCTGACCCTTAACCGCCCCGAGAAGATGAACGCCTTCACCGGCAAGATGATGTACGAGATGATCGAGGCCTTCGATCTCACCGACGCCGATGACGATGTCCGCGCGGTCATCGTGACCGGGTCTGGCGACCGGGCCTTCTGCGCCGGCGCAGATCTCTCCGAGGGTGCGAAGACCTTCGACTATGAAGCACGCGCCGAGAGCGGCGAGGTCGGTCGCACATCGGCTGAGGACATGCAGCGCGACGGCGGCGGCCGACTCACCCTGCGCATGTTTGACAGCCTCAAACCCATCATCGGCGCGATCAACGGTGCCGCTGTCGGCGTCGGCGTCACGATGCAGCTGCCAATGGATATCCGCATCGCCTCGGACAATGCGCGGTTCGGGTTCGTCTTCAACCGCCGCGGCATCAATCCGGAAGCCGCCTCAAGCTGGTTCCTGCCGCGTCTCGTCGGCATCTCCAAGGCGCTTGAATGGTGCTATTCCGGCCGCGTCTTCCCGGCGCAGGAAGCCCTCGATGGCGGCCTCATCCGGTCGATCCACCCGCAGGCTGAGCTGATGGACGAAGCCCGCGCCATCGCGACCGAGATCGCTGAGAACACAGCTGCCGTCTCCACCACGCTTGCCCGTCACATGATGTGGCGCATGCTCGGCGCGGCCCATCCGATGGAAGCCCACATCGTCGACTCCGCCGCGATCTACTCGCGCGGCCAGTCCGCCGACGCCAAAGAGGGCGTGATGAGCTTCCTTGAGAAGCGCAACCCGACCTATCCGGTGAAAGTGTCCGATGGCCTGCCGGAATTCTGGCCATGGTGGGATGAGCCGGACTTCAAGTGGATCGGAAAGTAGAGGCTACTGGCCAAGCTCAAGCGGCTGGCCAAGATCTCGCAGGCGCGTGCAACTCCACTCGTAGTCTCCCAAACAGGCTTGGCGGAGGAGGCGTGCGCCTTCGACGCGGTCGTGTGGAACGCCCGTGCCGGTGAGCAGGAGGTTGCCGGCACCCGCGCACCCGCTGAGCTCTCCGAGGTCGCATCCGCGCTGGTAGTAGTCGAGCGAGACCGCGTAGTCCTGATCGAGGCCGAGGCCCTTGTTTGCGAGATAACCGAGCGCGCTGCATCCCTCGCCGGCATCGCCCTCACAGGCCAGCGCATACCAGCCGGCAGCCTTAGTGAAGTCCTGCGGAATCGTATTCCCAACCCGGTAATTGTTGGCTGCCGCGAGGCATCCGCGCATGTCGCCGCCCTCGCAGGCGATCTCGAATTGTGTGTTCGCGGCGGGGATATCATTGCGGCGTTCAAACAGCAGGCCCTGCCGGTAGGCCGACCGCGCCTCTGAAGAGGCCGCATCAAGCTGCGCGGCAGCTGTGCCGGCGAGTGTGGACATAAAGATCAGCGCGCAGGCGAGAAGACGCATGGAAAGCTCCGAATAGAAGATTGTCGCATACCTAAGCCTGCAAAGCCGACCTTTCCATGGCGGGGGTGCCATTGCGCTGTGTCGATGGGCGCGCCAAGTTAACGGGGATAATCAGCGACACTTGGGAGAGTATGATGGCGGCAGCAGACCAGACACCGATCGGATCAGGGTTCCACGCAAAGTCCACCGCGGCAGAAGTGATCGACGGCATCGATCTGAGTGGCAGGAACGCCATCATCACTGGAGGCTATTCCGGGATCGGCCTGGAAACCGTCCGCGCGATCGCCGGGGCCGGTGCAAAAGTCACCGTCCCGGCCCGCCGCCCCGAAGCCGCACAAGAGGCGCTCGCCAGCCTCTCCGGCGATATTGAAATCGCCGAGATGGATCTTGGCGACATTGCCAGCGTCCGGTCTTTCGCCGCCGACTATGTGGCGAGCGGGCGAGCGCTGCACCTCCTGATCAACAATGCGGGCATCATGGCCTGTCCCGAAACGCGCGTTGGACCCGGATGGGAGTCCCAGTTCGGCGTGAACCATCTCGGCCACATGGCGCTCTATCTCGGGCTGGAGCCTGCGCTTGTGAAAGCTGACTCCGCGCGCGTTGTCGCGCTGTCCTCCACCGCTCATATTCGCGGTGGCATCCTCTGGGACGATATCCACTTCGAGAACACTGAATACGAGAAATGGACAGCCTATGCGCAGGCCAAGTCGGCGAATGCTTTGTTTGCCATGGGGGTCGACGCGCGCGGTAGGGATCATGGCATCCGTGCCTTTTCCGTCCATCCCGGCGGCATCTTTACCCCGCTCCAGCGCCATCTTCCGGACGAAGAGATGGTGGCCCTCGGCTGGAAGAATGCAGACGGAACCATTCCCGACGCCATACATGCCATGTTCAAGACACCGGAGCAGGGCGCGTCCACAACGGTCTGGGCCGCGACCTCGCCACAACTCGAAGGCCATGGCGGTGTCTATTGTGAGGATGCCGATATTGCCCAGCTGGCCACCGATGACAGCCAGCGCTGGGAGCATGTGCGGCCCTGGGCTTGCGACACCGAGGGGGCTGCAAAGCTCTGGACGATGAGTGAGGAGATGCTGGCGAAAGCCTAGCACGACGCGCTGCCAGCGTGGATAAGTCCTTAACGGGATCGGCGAAAGTTCGCCTGAACTTTCACGCCGTATGAAGGCTGTTTTGTTACGCCGTATTCATGAAGCGTCGTTTGATCTCAAGAGTTCGGTCCTTCTTCGTGCCGGACGTGGGGGCGTAGGGCGCGATCGGGCCATACAATGTAAGGACCACCGCAGCGGTGTGGGCAGCGCACGCGGGGATAGCCACCCTTTTGGCCAGCC
>JBCBTR010000060.1:0-11418 GCA_039818545.1 Pseudomonadota bacterium | reverse complement strand
TGCCACCCGGCGAAAATGAGTGGATTCCCTATCCCTGAGGGGTCAACGGCACCCCTCATCTTGATGGCGGCACGGGGCCATGCCACACCGCGAAGCAATTAAAACATTCGGGAGACCTCATGCTTCGCATCTCGCTCGCCGCCACTTCACTGGCCATTCTGTCTGCCTGCGTCCAGCAAGCCGACACTCCGAACGTCACCGACGTCGATACCACGATTGATGCGCCCGCCGCCGTGTCTCAGCTTGTGGAAGCCCCCAGCGAAGCGCTGCTGATGCCTTTGCCTGAGACCTCCAGCACCGAGATCACCGAGGCGGACCTGCGCGCGCGGATCTCCACGCTGGCCGACGACACATTCGAAGGTCGCGGACCGGGCTCGGAGGCCGGAGAGAATTCAGCGGCGTGGATCGCAGCCGAAATGGCACGCGTCGGCCTTGAACCCGGCGGCGATGACGGCACGTTTTTCCAACAGGTCGGCATGGTCGAGCAGACCATCGATGAGGGGCTATCTTCCCTGACCTTCTCTGGCGGCACATCTGGCGAAGACCACCCGATGACTCTCAAGGAAGATACTGTCATCTGGACGAAGCGCCAGAACACCGACCACCTCGAATTTGCCGACTCTGAAGTCGTCTTTGTCGGCTATGGCGTTGTCGCTCCCGAATTCGGCTGGGACGATTACGCTGGCGTCGACGCCGAAGGAAAGACGGTCGTGATGCTGGTCAATGATCCGGGCTTCGCGAACCCTGACGGCGAGCTCTTCACGGGCAAGTCCATGACCTATTATGGCCGCTGGACCTACAAGTTCGAGGAAGCTGCCCGTCAGGGCGCGACCGCAGCGATCGTGGTGCACGAGACAGAGCCTGCCTCTTATGGCTGGGACGTCGTGGCGAACTCTTGGAGCGGCGCACAGGCGGACCTAGTGCGCGGAGATGGCGGCGCTGAGCGCACTACGCTTGAAGGCTGGGTGACGCTGGATGTCGCGCGCAAGCTGTTTGCTGAAGCCGGTTTGGACTTCGGTGAGATGAAAGAAGCGGCCCGAACGACCGGGTTCACCGCTGTGGATATGGGCGACCTGACGGCGAGTGGTGAGATTCACCAGAGCGTGACCCAGAAAGGCTCCCGCAATGTTGTTGGGGTCCTGCCGGGCACAATCACGCCGGATGAGTATATGCTGTTCACCGCGCACTGGGATCATCTCGGCATGAAGTCCGAAGAGCGCACCGGCCAGCCGGGCGAGGACTTCTACCGCGATGACATCTTCAACGGCGCTGTCGACAATGCCACTGGCATTGCCGCCCAGCTTGAGATTGCAGAAAAAATGGCGGCGGAAACGACCGCTCGTTCAGCGTTGTTCGTCGCCGTCACGCTTGAAGAGTCCGGCCTGCTTGGCTCGGCCTATTATGCCGAGAACCCGACCGTTCCGCTCAACAAAGTGGTCGCCGGTATTAACATGGACGCCATGCTGCCCGTTGGCCGGACCAAGGATATGGTTGTGGTCGGCTTTGGTGCGTCCGAGCTGGAAGACCTTCTGACAGGTGTTCTCGAAGGACAGGACCGCGTCGTGAAGCCGGATCCGAAGCCGGAAGCGGGCTACTTCTACCGCTCTGACCACGTGTCCTTCGCCAAGAAAGGCGTGCCAATGCTTTATGCTGATGGCGGTCAGGATGCACGCGAAGGCGGGATTGCCGCCGGCAAGGCCGTGGCCGATGTCTACACTGCGCAGCGCTATCACAAACCGATGGATGAATACTCCGAGGACTGGAACGTCACCGGCATGGTTGAAGATGTCACTGCACTTTACGAGGTCGGCCTTGCCATCGTGCAGTCTGACCAATGGCCTGAATGGTATGAGGGCAACGAGTTCAAGGCGATCCGCGACGCATCGCTGGCGGAAGCGGACTAGGTTTGCTCTCCTACCAACACGGGTTTCATGCCGGCAATCGTGCAGACGTCCTGAAACATGCCGTGCTCGACGCTTTCCTCAAGGATGCGTCGGGCGGACGTCAGCCGATCCTCTATGTCGAGACCCATTCCGGTCGGGCCCGCTATGACCTGACCGGCGCGGACGCCAAGAAGACCGGCGAAGCGGAAAGCGGCGTCATTGCGTTGCTTGAAGATGCGCCTGGCATTGTGAAGCCATGGGTCGATACGGTCCGGCAAGCCGGGATCAACAATTACCCGGGCTCCCCCGCCCTTGCCGTAGAGCGCCTGTCCGAGCGCGACCGGATGGTGTTCTTCGAACTTCATCCGACCGAGCACAAGGCGCTGAATACGGCACTTGGGGACGATGACCGGATCCAGATCCGAAAGTCAGACGGCTATGCGGGCGCACTGAAGCTCGCGCCGCGCCGGGGCGAGCGGATGATGGTGTTCGTCGATCCGAGCTATGAAACGCTGCGCGACATGGACGCGATGGCGGAGTGGACGCCCCGCGCGCTGAAGCGCTGGCCGAAGGCGGAGATCATTCTCTGGCTGCCGCTCTTTCGGGACGAACGAGAAGCAGACTTCGGCGCATACCTTGCAAGTCTGGAAGACGGCGTCGTGGCCGGGGCCCGCTGGAAGGTGGACCCGTCCGATGAGACAGCCCTCGCAGGATCGGCGATTGTCGCCTATCGTGTCTCGGAAGGCGCGGCAGACAAGGCCGCCGGCATTGCCGCAGCCCTGCAGGGGCACTGGTCGAAGAGGTAACTCCCTTGAGCTTCCGTTCTGCCCGAAGATCCGTTCTGAAACGCGCCCGCAAGGCGGCCGGCTCTCAGCGGATCGATGTTCCGACCAGCATCCGCGCGAAAGTCGGCCTGGCCGATCAGGACATTTTCGGTCACATGACCAATACCCGCTACAATGCTTTTGCGCTGCTCGCCTTTGAGGATCTTCTCATTCGCAGCGGTGCCAACACCGCCGCGACGAAAGCGGGCGCAACGATCAAGATTCTGCGCGAAGACGTGGTTTTCGTTCGGATGCTGAAGTTCCCGGACGCCTTCAAGGTCGACATGCATCTTGCCGAAATCAAAAATGATCAGCTGGTTTTCAGACATGTATTTCGAAAGAAAGACAGGCTGATCACGACCGGCGCAATCACCGCGACGATTGTCGGACCCGATGGCGAGCGGCGAGCCGTACGCGACATCCTTCCCGACCTGAAGGCCGGCTCAGACGTTGCGTCTGCACCCGGAGCGGCGGCGCATTCCTGACGACCGGCAACCGAGCCACCTCCTTCCTTTTGAGCGATTTTTTCGAAATATCAATTTTCAATTGATTTTTCTTTACGTTCCAGACGCGCGCTCTTATGACTCCCGCCATAGGAGAGTTTCGGAATGTCGGCGGAAGACAATCAGGCGGTCACCTCGCCGATTCTTTTTGAGTGGATAGCGGCTGACCTGGCGGTGCTTGAGGCGTTCCTGTCAGGCGATGAACTCAGCGCCGATGACCACGACTTCTATAGGAAGGAAGCACCGCTCGCGCTCGAAAACGCTCGGGCCTGTCTTTCGGAACTGAAAACGAGATGGCCCGGCACCCAGTTCAAGAGCGACGAGCATCCGGCTGATGCTCGGGCGCGGCAGCCCTGAAGGCCTCGATGTCGGCGCAGGCTGCATCCACATCGCGCAGCGCGGGGAAGCTGTCCATGTCCACACCGAAGCGGCGGCCATTATAGACCTGTGGGATCAGGCAGATCTCAGCAAGGCCGGGGGCATCACCGAAGATGAAAGCCGATGTCCGAGCGTTCGCCACGGGTTCGAGCGCGTGGAAGCCGCGTTCGATCCAGTGCTTGCACCAGGCCTTCACGCCATCGTCGCCCTGCCCGAACTCGGCCCGCAAATAGTTCAGCACAGAGACGTTTTGGATGGGATGAATATCGCACGCAATGGTCGCCGCGAAGGCGCGTGCCCTGCCTCGCAGAACAGCATCCTCAGGCAGGAGTGGCGCTTGATCGGCGTAGGCCTCGTCGAGATATTCGATGATCGCCACGGACTGCGTCAGCACAGTTCCGTCCTCAAGGCGCAGCGCTGGCACGACGCCTTGCGGGTTCACTGCCGTGAAGTCCGGCTTCCTGTGCTCGCGGTCGATCAGGCTGACGACCTCCTGTGCGTAGTCGATGCCCTTCAGCGCCAGTGCGATGCGGACGCGGTAGCTCGCCGAAGATCGCCAGTAGGAGTAAAGCGTCAGCATCGGCCTACTGCATGGTCGGGATGATGAAGGCCTGATCGCCGACATCGCCTTCGGGCCAGCGCTGGGTGACGGTTTTGACCTTGGTCCAGAACTTCATGCCCTCGGTGCCGTACTGATTGGTGTCGCCAAAAGCCGAGCGCTTCCAGCCACCAAAGGTGTGGTAGCTGACCGGCACCGGGATCGGCACGTTGACGCCAACCATGCCGACATTGACCGAGGCCGCGAAATCGCGGGCCGCACGGCCATTGCGGGTAAAGATAGCAACGCCGTTTCCGTACTGGTGGTTGCTTGGCAGTGCGGCGGCCTCTTCAAGGCTTTCAGCGCGCACAACCTGAAGCACGGGGCCGAAGATCTCTTCTTCATAGGTCTTCATGCCGGGCTTCACATTGTCGAACAGGGTCGGGCCGATGAAGAAGCCGTTCTCATAGCCCTGCAGTTCGAAGCCGCGACCATCCATGAGGAGGTCAGCGCCGTCTTCCTCAACGCCGATGCGGATATAGTCTTCGACCTTTGCTTTGTGGGCCGCGGAGACGACCGGACCATAATGCGCGTCCGCGTCTGTGGAGATGCCGACTTTTAGGTTTCGGGCCTCGTCGGAGATGCGCTCGATAAACTCGTCGGCCGTGTTCTTGCCGACCGGGACGACAACTGGCAGCGCCATGCAGCGTTCGCCGGCTGAGCCATAGGCGGCACCGACAATGTCTTTGACGGCCTGATCCATATTGGCGTCCGGCAGGATGATGCCGTGGTTCTTGGCCCCGCCCATGGCCTGCACGCGTTTCCCATTCGCAGTGCCCCGGCTGTAAATGTACTGGGCGATATCGGAGGAGCCCACAAAGCTGATGGCTTTGACCGATGGATGATCGAGGATTGCGTCGACAGCGGTCTTGTCTCCGTTGACCACGTTCAGCACGCCTTCGGGGGCACCAGCCTCCATGAAGAGCTCGGCCAGACGCATCGGGACGGACGGGTCTTTTTCGGAGGGCTTCAGGACGAACGTGTTGCCGGCGGAGATCGCCATGGCGAACATCCACATCGGGATCATGGCCGGGAAGTTGAACGGCGTGATGCCAGCGCAGACACCGAGCGGCTGGCGCATGGAATAGACATCGATGCCCGGCCCCGCTGCGCCCGTATACTCGCCCTTCTGGACCTGCGGCATACCGCAGGCATACTCGACGACCTCGAGCCCGCGCTGCACATCACCCCGGCTGTCGGCGATGACCTTGCCATGCTCGGACGAGAGAAGCTCAGCGAGCTCTTCCATATTGGCCTCAAGCAGGCGTTTGAATTCGAACATGACGCGGGCGCGGCGTTGCGGGTTGGTCGCAGCCCATGCCGGGAACGCGGCCTCGGCAGCGTCGACAGCTTTCGCCAGTTCCGCATCGCTCGCCAGTGCGACCCTCGCCTGAACCTCACCTGTGTTCGGATTGTAGATGTCACCGAAGCGGTCTGATCCGCCTTTGACGCCCGTTCCGTTGATGAAGTGATGAACCTCACGCATCGTGTTCTCCCTGAAGCCTGCTGCGGCGATTGCGCGCCAGCGATTTACCTGTTGGCTCGGACTTATGACATTTGCACGCGGCTTAGAAGCCTGCGTCCGCCAGAACACGGACGGCAGTGCTTTCATGGAAGGCCCGCTTTCGCGCCTTGCTATCGTCTTACTTAACCGTCAGCTTTCACCGAAACGCGGATCAGACGGAGGGTTGGCATGCGCGGTTTTCTACTCGTAGTTTTCGGATTCGGACTGGCCCCCATTGCGGCCTATGCCGACCCGCCAGCGCACTGCCAGTTCACGGTCAACGACGATATGGCGAGCGACGCGACCGCAGATGCAACGACGACCGAAGGCGGAAACGCCACATCGGACGCTATCGACGCGGCCACGAGTGTTTTTGAAAGCTGGATCGAGCGGCTTGGCAGGCTCTCCGGCACCTCCAAGAAAATTGTCGGTGGCGATCGCGCCTGCCCCGGTGACTGGCCTTACAATGTCGCGCTGCGACGTCCTGAATCCGCAGACATCGGCTATTATTGCGGCGGCACGGTCATCAGTGACCGCTGGGTGCTGACGGCGGCCCATTGCGTACGCGAATCCCGCCGCTCGTCGCGCGGGTTCTGGGCTGAACCGACCGGCAAGATCGAAGTCGTTGTCGGGGCCTATGATCTCGCCAACGAGCCCGTCGAACAGATTTACGAAGTGACCGACATCAAGGTTCATCCCCAATACAAACCCTACAACCTGCAAACGCAGGAAGCCGAGCTGAACGATCTCGCCCTGATCAAGCTCAACCGGCCATGGCAGGGCCCGGTCGCCACCCTCTCAGCAAGCGCGCAGTCGGATGCCGATCAGGCTCTTGGGCGCGCCTTTGTCTCAGGATTTGGCGTTCAGGAAGACCCGACTGCTGCCGGCGCGACTGGCCGGCAGCGTTTTAACCGCACGATGGACGGGCAATCGGTGCTCGCTGGTTCGCGTTACCTCCTGCAGACCGTCGTGCCGATGGTGTCCTCCCAGACCTGCCGGGACCAATGGGGCGCATTCAATCCCAACACCAAGATCTGCGCCGGGTACAAGGTTGGCGGCAAGGATTCCTGTCAGGGCGATAGCGGTGGCCCGCTGGTCGCGCTCGACCGCAACAACCAGCCCTATCAGATCGGCGTTGTCAGCTATGGCTGGGGCTGCGCCAAGGAAGACAGCTACGGCGTCTATACGCGTGTCTCTGCCTTTGAGGACTGGATCCGGCAGTATGTGACCGATGCACGCTTTGTCGATGCTGCACCGGAAACCAACCACCAGATGATGCTGTCCATGCACGACCAGTTCATGAACAACATGTCCGCTGCAGCAGACCGTGTTGATCTCAAGCTCAAGACCGGGCCGGACTTTGTCGAGGGCGAATTGCTGGAGTTCGATGTTGAGTCGTCGATCGCAGGTCGTCTGGTCGTTCTGGACATTGGTGCCAGCGGAAAAGTGACCCAGATTTTCCCGAACGCCTACTCATCCGGCGACAGTCTGGTGGACGCCGGGGAAACGGTGTCCATTCCCAGCCGCGAGCATGGCGACTTTGTCCTGCCGGCCTCAGCCGACCCTGCAGGCGAAGGCCGCCTGATGGCTTTTGTAATCCCGGCTGATGTCGACATGCCCGAAGGGTTCCGGACACCGAAAAGCGAGGGACTGGCGGAGCGGGCCGACTCGAACGGTTTTGCACTCAACCTGCTCAACCTGCTCGAGGATCGAGCAATCGAGGAAGGCGAGAGCGTTGTCGTGAAGCCCGGCTGGGGCTTTTCGAGCACCGCCTACTCCATCCGACCGTAAGCCGCACTTAGAGGACGATCCGACATGCGTTTCCTGGTTCTTGCGGCGGCCGCGCTTACCTTTCTTGCCTCTGCTTCTCACGCCGAAGAGCGGCGCATCGCGCTTCTGATCGGCAATGAGGCCTATCCCGATGTGGTTGGCCGGCTCGACAATCCGCATGAGGATGTGGATGGGATCGCAGTGGCCCTGACACGGGCGCGGTTCGCGCCGGATGACATCATCGTGGTCAAGGATGGCAGCCAGCAGGCGATGCTGCAGGGCCTTGCCGAGTTTACCGCGCGCCTGAAATCCGCTGGCGGCGAAGGCGTCGGTTTCTTCTACTATTCCGGTCATGGGGCCTCCGCAGAATCGGCAGGGCAGCGGGAGAATTACCTTGTCCCTTCAGACGCCGCCGTTGAAAGCGCCGAACAGTTGCCGCTGCTCGGTGTGCCACTGACCGGCGTGATCAAGAGTCTCTCTTCAATTGAAGCGCGCAGTATATTCATCATCTCGGATGCCTGCCGGAACACGCTGCCGCTGACATCCGGCAACAAGGCACTGGGCGGCGCGGGCGATAAGGGCTTCAGCCCTGTGCCAATGCGCCCGGGCCTTTTCATCGCTTATGCGACGGCGGACGGCGCGACCGCGCCAGATGACGGGGCATTCGCAAGCGCCATTGCCACTCATATCCAGACCCCGCGGCAGGTCGCCAGCCGGGCCTTCGAGCTTGCCCTTCGGGATGTCGTCCAGACGCGGGAGAACTCCTCCCTCCCCTTCGTTTCACCCGGGCTGACGGAAGACTTCTGCTTCGTTTCCTGCCCGGAGGATGAGCCCGTCCAGACCAAGGGCCCGGGATCCGCGAACGATCAAGAACTGACCGACTGGCGCACGGCCGTTCAGGCAGACACCAAGGAAGCTTATCTCGATTTCGCCCGCCGCTATCCCGACACGTTCCTCGGCGGGGAAGCCCGCGCCATGGCTGTGCTGCGACCGACCGAGGCTGAGCGTGCGGCGGCGCGGCAGGTCAGCGGCGATGCAGGTGGCGATTCCGTCGAGCGGACGCTGCAGGCGCTGGAAGACCTCACCGCAAGCCTTGAAGGGCTCGCCCGGCTGGGCGGCGTGATCGACAATCCGGAGAGCGTGACGGACTTCTACAACAATGCGCAAGTCTATGAGCGCCGCGGGGACAGCCTGAATGCGCGCAGGATGTATGAACGCGCGATCGCCTCCGGCGCGGATGCAGTGGACATCCATTTCGCCTATGTCGCCACGCTGAAGGCGCAGGAAGGCCTAATCGGCGCGCGGGAAATCTACGCCGACCTGTCCCGACGCAATCAGGGTACGGCGGCTGCGCAACTGGTTCATGCCACTGTGCTGCCGGGTGAAGCGCGGCGCACTAAGCTGGAGACGATCGCGAGCGAGACCGCCGATTTCGGCCCGGTCTATTTCGAGCTTGCCCGGCTCTACTCGCTCGACCGTCTCGGTCAGCAGACCAATGCCGACAAGCTGGCGGAGAAGAAGTGGCTGTCTGCCTTCAGGGATGCCGACACCGCCGGCGACCTCCAGAAGTGGTTCCTCGACGACTCCCTGCTCGCCGACTGGCGGGCAGATGCTGACCGGCGCTGGGCGGCGTACGCATCGGCGGCTGACGTGGCCCCTGTGACCTTCTCGGCGATGTATTCCAATTCCGGCTGGACCATCAATGCGACGCCGACCGAAGCGGCCGTGTCGTTGATGTACAAGACGGCGGCGACCGGCACCTTTCAGGAGACCGCTTACTGGGGGCGGCAGGACCCGCGGACGGGCAAACCTGCGCCCATGACCTTCTTTGATCTCCCCCTCGGTGCCAGCGCGCAGACGGTGGAAGTGAAATATGTCGATGTGAACGGCGTTGAGCAGGGTCCGTTTTCCTACGCCTTCGACCCCGCCGTCCGCTTCGTTGAAAGCTCCCGCGAAATCCTCGCTATCACACGCAATGCCTGGATCTCAGGCCGGAACTATGATGGCCGGACGCTGGTCTATTTCACGCACCTGCTGACGCATTCCTGTGGCCTGGACAAAATCGAGTACACATTCAGCGGTGGCACGCCTGACAAGGTGTGGCCCCTGCCGGCCTGCGACCCGCTCAATCCGGGGGCGATCGCCTCTGATGCAGAGATTTATACCGAGCTGGACGACCGGCCGGCATCCGCGCTTGTGCGGTTGACCTACAAGGATGGCAGCCAGAGCGATCTTGTTGAAATCCCGCTGAGATACTGATGGAGCTTTCGCGAATCCGGGCAGTGTTAATGAGATATCAACCCCACGGACTTAGCTTGGTCCATTGTTTGCTTTCTTGGGCATCTGGGAGGAAAGCGCGATGAAACAAAAAAAGCGCACCAAAACCGTCACCGAAGCAAAGCCGTCCAAACGACGACTGTCGGGCTTGTTCAGCCGAAACCGGCCTGAGACTGCTGACAGTCTGCATGGTGACCAGAAAACCAGCGACTGGCACCCCTGCAGCGGACCCTTCCCGACAGACTGAGAATGCCTTTGGGGGCTTGCAGGCTGAGCGGCGTGGACAAATATAACGGGCTCTGTCACGAACAGCATTCCTGTTCGTATCCAAGCCAAAGCTGAAAGCCCTCCCATGAGCGACGCCCTCCCGACCGCCCTGAATCTTGTTCCAATGGTTGTCGAGCAGTCGAGCCGCGGTGAACGCGCGTTCGACATTTTCTCCCGCCTTCTGCGCGAACGCATCGTGTTCATTACCGGCCCTATCGATGACGGCCTGGCAGCGCTAATCACCGCGCAGCTGCTCTTCCTCGAGTCGGAAAACCCGAAAAAGGGAATCGACATGTATATCAACAGCCCCGGCGGATACGTCTCTTCCGGGCTCGCGATCTACGATACGATGCAATACATCCGCTGCCCGATCTCCACCGTGTGCATCGGACAAGCCGCCTCGATGGGGTCTCTCCTTCTGGCGGCGGGCGGAAAAGACATGCGGACGGCCCTGCCAAACGCGCGCGTCATGGTCCACCAGCCCTCCGGTGGCTATAGCGGCGTCGCAACCGACATCGAACGGCATGCCGAAGAGATTATCGAGTTAAAACATCGTCTTAACAACATATACGTCAAGCATACCGGTCAGGATTACGAAGCGATCGAGCGGAAACTTGACCGGGATACGTTCATGACGGCGGAAGAAGCCGTCGAGTTTGGCATTGTGGACAAGGTCTACGAAGGCCGCAAAGAAGAGACCGAAGAATAGGCAGGCAGCAGCCACGGCCCCTTGCTTGCAAGGGACTGAACCCTATGATCGGCGAACGCCTAAGGCTTGCAAGCATAAGGCTTGCGTTAAGTCTTAGCGGGCATTGAGGACGGCATGACCAAGCAAACGACATCCGGCGACAGTAAGAATACGCTCTATTGTTCCTTCTGCGGCAAAAGCCAGCATGAAGTGAAGAAGCTGATCGCAGGCCCGACCGTCTTCATCTGCGATGAATGTGTCGAACTCTGCATGGACATTATTCGCGAGGAAAACAAATCCTCAGCGATCCGCTCCCGCGAGGGCGTGCCGACGCCGCAGGAAATCTGCGATGTGCTGGACGATTATGTCATCGGCCAGGCGTTCGCGAAACGTATTCTCTCCGTTGCGGTCCACAACCACTACAAACGCCTCTCCCACGCGTCGAAAACCGATGCGGTGGAACTGGCGAAATCGAACATCCTGCTCGTTGGCCCGACCGGTTGCGGCAAGACGCTGCTCGCGCAGACGTTGGCCCGCATCCTGGATGTGCCGTTCACCATGGCCGATGCGACAACGCTGACCGAGGCAGGCTATGTCGGTGAAGACGTCGAAAACATCATTTTGAAACTGCTGCAGGCGTCCGACTACAATGTTGAGCGGGCGCAGCGCGGCATTGTCTATATCGATGAGATCGACAAGATTTCACGCAAATCCGATAATCCGTCG
>JBCBTR010000059.1:0-11563 GCA_039818545.1 Pseudomonadota bacterium | reverse complement strand
TTTGCGTAACGTCCCCCTGATTCTGACCTCCGCGCTTGCCGGTGCCGTCCTGATGGCCGCGTTCAACCCGGCGCAGTCGAGCGAGCCTGCCGCACTGGCCACCGCCGTGGAACGCGATGGTGACGTTGCAGCTGACGAACCTGTTGAGCGCCTGAATGCCGGTGTGATCACGAACGCGGCCGTGCTGCGACGCGAGGCAGACGGGCATTACTGGGCGCTTGCAACCATTGGCCGGTCCCATGCGAAATTCATGATCGATACCGGGGCGAGCACGGTGGCGCTGACTTATGAGGATGCTCGGCGTCTGGGCCTTGATCCGGACAATCTCGATTTCCGCTGGAGCATCGCCACCGCTGGCGGGCAGACCAAGGGCGCAAGCGTTCTCCTGCCATCGATCCGGATTGGCAATGTCGAGGTTGAGAATGTCGAGGCCATGGTGCTCGGGCCGGAGCTCGAACAGTCATTGCTCGGCATGACCTTCCTGAGTGAGCTCTATTCCTACGAGTTTCGCCAGAACAGCCTGATCATTCGCCAGTAGCCTAGCCGAGCACCGTCCAGAGCATGCGCGTGGCGACGACGGCGAGCAGCAGAGCGAACAGCTTTTTCAGACGCGCCGCATCCAGCGCATGGGCGAGCCGCGCGCCGATGGGAGCCATGGCGACTGTCAGGCTGGCGATCATGGCGAAGGCGATCAGATTGACATAACCAAGCGAGCCGGGCGGCAAGCCCTCCCGGCCCCAGCCGACAAAGATCGCGGCAATCGCAGCCGGCAGGCCAATTGCCACGCCAAATCCAGCGCCCGTCCCGACCGCCTGATGCATCGCGCGCCCGCACAGGGTCATGAGCGAGACGCCAAACGTGCCCCCACCAATGCCCATCAGCGCAGAGAGCCCGCCAATCGCGCCGCCAAGCGCCGCACGGACGGGGCCTTTGGGCAGGTCTTCCGCGAGACGCCAGGTCGGGCGGCCGAAATAGAGCTGAGCGGCGAGTACAAAGGCCATCGTTCCAAACAGCGCGGTCAGCGCTGCGCCAGAGATGAAGCCGGCCATCGCCATCCCGCTCGCCGCCCCGATCACAATCCATGGCGACCAGCCCCGCACGATGGTCCAATCGACCGCCCCTCGCTGATTGTGCGCGAGGACGGATCGGATAGAGGTGGCGATGATTGTTGCAAGCGATGTGGCCACTGCGACGTGCATTGCCGTGTCAGGATATCCGAGGGCGTCGAACAGGAAGAAGAGGACCGGTACGATAATCGCGCCGCCGCCGATACCGAACAGCCCCGCCGCCAGACCTGCCGCGATGCCAGCGGCGGCAAGCGCAGCAATGAAGGGCCAGTAAAGAGTAATGAACTCAGCCATGCCGGGCCTTGGCAGTCTGCGCTGCCGGGCGCAAGCAGTGTCTCACGCTAGAGCCCGCGTTCGGAAATCCAGTTGCAGGCGTCCTGATAACTATTGGAGCAGGCCCGGCGAATATAGCTGAGGCCCTGCGCTGTATCCTTCGCGCCGCCTTCGCCTTCATAATGCATCAGGCCAAGATTGTAGCAGCCGCGATCATCGTCCGCCTCGCAGCCACGTTCATAGAGAAGCCGGGCGCGATAATGATCCTGCCCGACGCCCTTGGCCCAATAATACATGTAACCGCTATAGGTGCAGTGCTCGTCGTCGGCCTCACAGGCGCGTCCATAAAGTTCAGCCGCCTTAGAGTCGTCGCTCGGGACGCCGCGACCGTTTTCATAGAGTACACCGTAATCGACGCAGTAGCCGTCATCGAGACCGCAGGCCTTCTCGTAGTAGGCGGCCGCACCGACGGCGTCCTTCGCCCCTGCAATCCCTTCGTCCTTCATGTAGCCCATGGCGGCGCAGGCCCGGGCGTCTTCCGCGTCGCAGGCCCGCTGATAGAAACCACGAGCCTTGTTCACGTCGGTGCCAACGCCCCGACCATGCTCGTACATGTACCCGATATAGGTGCAGTGCTTGTCTTCGAGCTGGCAGGCCAGATCATAATGACGAACGGCCTCTCCAAGATCCAACGGACCTCCATCGCCATACTCGTAAAGGATGCCGATGGAGTAGCAGCCGCGCCCGTCACCGGCATTGCAGCCGCGCTGATAATAGGTGCGGGCGGTTGCATCGTCGCGCGCCACGCCCCGGCCATGATCGTACATGTAAGCGAGGTAGGTGCAGCGCTTATCGTCGGTGGCGCAGGCCTGCTCATAGGCGTCGAACGCCTTGGCATGGTCGACCGGTCCGCCCCAGCCATTCTCATAGAAGACGCCAATATCGGCGCAGCGCGCCGCATCAAGAACGCAGGCCTTGTCGTAGAGCGGGCGGGCGGTGAGGAGGTCGGGTTCTGCACCCTCGCCCCATTGCGTCATCGATGCGAGTTCAAAGCATCCACGGGCATCATCGGCATCGCAGGAGGTCGAATAGAGCTGACGCGCCCGACCATAATCCTGATCGACGCCTTTCGAGTAGCGGTACATGTAGCCGACATACGTGCAGTAATAGTCCTCAAGCTCGCAGCCCTTTTGGTAAAGCTCAAAGGCGCGGGCATGGTCCTTGGCGACCGAACGACCGCTTTCATAGAACACGCCGGTATTGGCGCAGGCAAAGGCCTGATTTCCATCACAGCCTTTCTCGTAATATCCGAATGCGACCGCATCGCTCTGACTGACGCCAAGACCGGCATCGTACAGATAGCCAAGGTCAGCGCAGCCGCGCGGATCCCCGCCATCACAGGCGACTTTGTACTGACGAGAGGCTTCCAGATAATCCTGCGCGAAATAGGCAGAGTCACCCGCCTCATAGGCCGCGACAACCCCGGGCGCGAGCCGGTCGAGATCAACCGTGCCTTCAACCACCGTACCGTTGGTGGCCGCAATGTAGTCATCAGTTCCGGCGGTGCCGCTCTTTGAGCCACCAATGACGGTCGACCCGGCGAGACGATCAAGGGCTGAGCGGGCCGAGCTGACATAAGTCCCAGCAGGGTGAAGCGCGAGATAGATGCGGTAGCCCTCAGCCTTGTCGAGCGCCGACAGGCGTTCCCAGTCACGCTCATCATCGGACTTGCCGCGGTTGGACTGTCCCGGGCAGCTCAGAAAGCAAAGATCCTCGGTCAGCCCATCTACGGAGAATGGCAGCTTGTTGCCCGGGCGGCGGCGCGCGACCTCGCGCAGGGCCAGCGTGAAAGCACGGCTGACATACTGATCGGGTTTCACGATCTGGGCCGCTAGCGCTTCGGAGAAGATGCCGTCATCACGGGCCGTTGCGCCATCGGCAGTGGAATAGGCCACGTAGAGACCGGACCGGGTCTGGGTCGGCACGAATGACTTGTCCGAACTGCCGCCCTTGCTCGACGTTATGGGAAGTGTGTTGCGGCAGGCATCGGAGATCACGAACACAGCCTTGGCATTGGTCGCCACGAGGCTGTCGACGACTGAGTCGATTGCCACGCCAAGAATCGGCAGCTCTTCGGCACCGGTGATCAGGGTCTTGGCCGGCAATACATAATTGCGCCGGACACCGCTCGATTCAGTGGAACCGCCATGACCTGAATAATAGAAGAAGCCGACGCCCTCGTCGCCGGCTTCTCTGAGTTTGCGGGTCAGGCGCGCAACGCCAAGATTGATTTCCTGCTGGGTTGCATCCGTCAGGACTTCCACGTCCGTGAATCCGGCCTGGCTGAGCGCCGCCGCGACCCGGCCGACATCTTCGTGCGGGTTTTGCAGGACACCGACTTCGGCCGGATAATCTTCATTCCCGACCAGAAGCGCGAACCGGGCCTCCGCCGCAGCCGCAAATGACATCCAAACCGTCGCTAAAACGCACGCCAGAACACGGATCATGACCACTCGTCCCACACCATTGTTGCAGGAGGTTAACCCTCGCAGACTCGCCTGTCACGGGTGTTTCCACGCTTGTGATGTGCGATCAAAACCTCACAAACGGGACCAGCATCGGCGTGCGTTTCTGGTAGGCGCGATACGGATCGCCGAATTCGCGACGGAGCGCGCGTTCTTCAAACGCCAGCCCGATCAGGACGTACAGCGTCAGTCCGCCAGCAAAGAGGACCCGGCCCATCGTGATGTCTGGGCTCGCCCAGACCGCCAGTAGAATGCCGAACTGCATGGGGTGGCGCACCAGCTTGTAGTAACCCTTGATCTGGAATTCCGGATAGGTCATGGGCTTGCCGCGCAGCCAGCACCAGGCCTGCCTCAAAGCGAACAGCTCGAAATGATCGATGAGAAACGTGGTGCTGAGCGCGATGAACCAACCGAAGGCTGACACCGCCAGGATGACGTTCCGGAGCGTCTGATCCTCTATCGTGAGAAGCTCGATCGGGATGGGTTGCCAGAACAGGAACAGTATCGCCAGCACCGCGACGGTCGCCATCAGGTAAGTCGCGCGTTCCAGCGGCTGGGGCAGCCATCGGGTCAGGACGGCCTTGAAGCCTGGCCGGGCCATCAGTGAATGCTGGATCCCGAAGAGCCCGATAAGGGCGACGTTCACGAGAACGCTTATCTCGGGTGGATGGGCCGGGCCGACATCGACGGCACGCCATGGGATAAGGTTCCAGCCAAACAGTATGGTGTAAACGGTGACGGCATTCGCCAGATTGTAGGCAAGCAAGGCATAGGCAAACCCCAACAGACGGCCCGCCACGGGCGTCGGTCGATCCAATGATTGCGTTGTACTCATGATAATGTCCTCGGTTTCGGGAGGACGGTTTGCGCCTTATTCAGGGGGCATACCGTTTGAAACGGCGTAGGATTGCCGGGCAAAACCGTGGTAATTGCCCGGTTGCGTCATGAAGGATTTGCCGCGTGTCCGGACTCACCATTCAGCTTCTCGGGGACTTTCAGGTCCAGCGGGACGGGGCACCCGTGGAGCTGCCGGCGTCAAAGAAGACGCGGGCGCTGCTCGCATACCTCGTTGTGACAGGCCGGCCGCAACGGCGAGACCGCCTCTGCGATCTGTTCTGGGATCAGCCGGATGATCCACGTGGGGCGCTGCGCTGGTCGCTCAGCAAACTCCGGTCTGTTGTGAATGTGGATGGGGTCGATCCGCTGTCAGCGGACCGGGAGCGCGTGTTTTTCGATATATCGAAAATTGAGACCGATATCGGGAAAATCGAGTGCTTCCTCGCGGAAGACGACATTTCAGCCGACTCATTGTTGCGCGGTCTGACGGCGTTGAGAGAAGCCTATCTCGGCGGCGTGGACCTGCTCGGTCAGCCCGTCTTCGCCGACTGGCTGGCCACCGAGCGCGAACGGATGATGCGGTATCGGGCCAAGCATGCCGCGCGGCTGATCGATCACAAGGACACCGCACCTGACAAGGCTCTGACCTATTCGAAAGATTGGCTCGCCGCGCGCCCATTCAGCCGACACGCCGTCGATGCCGTGATCCGCAGCCATCGGAGGCTCGGTCAGGCGGCGGAAGCGGCGCGGCTGACGCGTGAATACACAGATCACTTCAAGGCGGCGGGCCTGGACTGGACACCGGAAGCGCATCACGCGCCCAAGCGCGCCATCGCCGGAGAAAAAGAACAGGCGATCCTGTCTCAGCAGACCATCCGCTTTTGCAAAACCAGGGATGATGTCTCCATCGCCTATGCCAGCGTTGGCTCCGGCCCTCCGCTGGTGAAGGCGGCGAACTGGCTGACCCATCTGGAGCTCGACTGGAATGCACCGATCTGGAGCCCTCTGTTCAGGGAGCTCGCGAGGGATACGACCTTCATCCGTTACGATGAGCGCGGAAATGGCCTTTCGGACTGGGCCGTGCCTGAAATGTCGCTGGAGACCTTTGTCACCGATCTGGAAGCGGTCGTCGATGAGCTGCAGCTTGAGCGCTTTCCGCTGCTTGGGATTTCACAAGGCGCGGCTGTTTCAATCGAGTTCGCCGCACGCCACCCGGAACGCGTGTCCAAGCTGATCCTGTTCGGTGGATATCCCGCCGGCTGGCGGGTCGGCGCGGATACCGAGACCATGGCGGAGCGGGAAGCTGTCATGACGCTGACACAGTCCGGATGGGGACAGGATAATCCCGCCTACCGGCATATCTTCTCGGCGACCTTCATGCCCGGTGCGACGCCGGAGCAGCTTGCCTGGTTTGACGATTTCCAACGCCAGACAACATGCCCGGAAAACGCCGTTCGTTTCCTGTCGGCTTTCGGCGATATCGACGTCAGGGACCGGCTGAAGGATGTCACCGTGCCGACGCTGGTGCTTCATTCGCGCGGCGACCGGCGTATTCCGTGGGAAACCGGCCGGGACATCGCGGCGGCGATCCCCCAGGCCTCTCTGGTCACGCTGGACAGTGACAACCATCTCCTGCTGGAGGGGGAACCGGCCGCCGCTCAGTTCGTGGACGCGGTGCGCGCCTTCCTAGCCGACTGACACAGGCCGCCGGACCCGGGCCACGCTGATGGCCTTCGCGATCTCGGCCACGTGACGAAGATCAGAACCGCAGCATCCGCCGAAGACATTGGCCCATGGCAGGGACTGTCGCAGCGCCAGATTGAGCGCTCCCATCTCTTTAGGATCGCCATCATCAAGGATTTCGGCTTCGTCGAGTTCGGCATGACTGCAACGTGAGGCGTTGCAGCGGAAGCCGCGGATACTGCGAGTCCAGTCACCTTCACCATGGACCGTCTCGGCGAAGTGATCCGGATGCGCGCAATTGATCATGTAGTAAGCGGGAGCCCGGCTGGTTTCCGCTTCCACATCCTCAATGGCACCTTTCAAAGGCTGGCCAGATGGCAGGCGTCCGTCTGTCTCTACGGTGAAAGACACCACAATCGGAATGTTCTGGCGTTTCGCGGCGCGTACGGCCCCGACAGCCTCCTCGGACCGGTTGAAGGTCAGGGCGGTTATCATGTCGATTTCCGTCTCGGCCAGCCAGCCGATCTGCTCGGAATGATAGGCTTCGGCCTCGTCCGCCGTGATTGGCGTGTCTGGGCTGTATCCGTCTCCACGCGGTCCGAGGCAGGCATTGAGAACAATGGGGCTGACCGAGGTGTCATAGACCTTGCGGAGCCGATCCATAAAAGCTGTCGCGGACTCGTTGATGGCCTTCAGAGCTGCCGGTCTGACGCCAAGCTTATCGGCAAACCAGCGTTGGGCGCGCCAGGTGGGCACATCAAGGATAAACCCGGTGCCATACTCAGAGGCAAGCTCCAGAAACCCTGCAAAATAGGATCGCATGGCCGCGCGGCCGGCATCGCTGTCCAGCATAGTATGGGATGCGAACGCAGGTAGCTCGAAGCCGTGATTGAAGATCATGTCTGTCTCAAGTCCGGCATCTGTCAGGTAGAGGCCGGATGAGAGTTGTGGAAGGTGGTGCCGATAGCGGGGCATAAGGGTCTCCTGTCGGTTGATCCAACCTCGCCCGTAGACATCGCCGGCGTTTGCACGGGCGTGGAATACGGCGTTGGAAAACGCTCAGAGACCGTTGAAATTCGTAGGAGCCGGGCCGGGCCGCCTATTCGTCGCCGGGGAATTTCACTTCCGCGCCGAGGTCCAGGAAGAGGATCAGTACGGTGAAGACGAGCAGGAAGAACAACGACACGCCGGCATTGATCCACATGGCCCGGCTGGCATTCTTTCGCTCGATCCATCCTCTCGGGCGAATGCGCTTGAACCGGAAAATGACCTGCGCGGACAGAACCAGACACACCACATTGAGCAGCAGGAGCAGGCCGGACCGCATCGCAAGGGTCCACTCGCCGGCCCCCATGAACAGACCAAGCGCAGCGCCCGGTGGTAACAATGCCGCCGCAACCATGACTCCGACGAGCGCAGCGGCTTTTCCCTGCGCCATGGAGAGCGCCGCCGCCCCGCCGGCCGCCAGTGCCAGTGCGACACTATCAAGGCGCACTTCAGTTCGCGACATCAGCTCCCGACTGCCCAGATCCAGCTCGACAAAGAAGGACAGTCCAAACGCCGTGGCCAGCGCAACGCCGAGCCCTGCCAGCAGCGTAATCGCCGACTGACGCAGCAGGTCGAACTTACCAAGGCCGACCGCCAGCGAGAAACCGAGAATCGGGCCCAATAGCGGGGCGATCACCATCGCCCCGATCACCGCAGCCACACCATCAGAATTGAGGCCGATCGCGGCCACAATGGCGGAGAGACTTGCAAGGATCAGATAATCCTGTGTCAGCGCGGCATCCTTGGTCACATCGTCAAGGAGTTCTTCACGCAGGATTTCGAGGCTTTCTCTCTTCTTGTCATCCGGCAGCGGTTCAGGCTCTGGCAGCGTCGCCTCGACCGGGATGACCGACACACGCCAGTCGGCGCAGGTTTCCAGCGCAGCTTGAATACCATCGATCAGGAGCTGACTTCGACCGGCCCGGATGATGACCCGGATAACGACACGATCCTGCTGTTCGACGGGAAAGACCGCCCAATCAATCGGATCGATCGACTTGATCACGCGCGTGACCAGATCCCGGTCAGCGTCCCTCAGGTGAATCTCGATCTCTCTCACACTTCGGCTCTAGCGTGCTGCGGTGAGGCTGTCACTTCGCAATCACGCCGCGACTTCTTTGCGTGAAACGCAGGCAAGCGCCTCGTCCAGCACGTCGAGCCCGGCCTCCTCGCGCGGCGCTTTTTCAGAGAGCGTCCGGCGCCAGGCGCGCGCGCCGGGGCGGCCCTGGAACAGACCAATCATATGACGCGTCATGGCATGCAGGCGCAGCCCTTCGGCAAGGCGTGCGGCGATGTAAGGGCGATACGCCTCGATCGCGTCCCACTCGTCGATTGCGACTTCATCGCCCCAAAGCTGGTCGACGCCCAGCAAGAGCGCCGGTGCCTGATAGGCGGCGCGGCCCAGCATGACGCCGTCGAAGACACCGAGATGCGTCTCAGCCGCCTGCAGGGTCTGAATACCGCCATTGAGAACGACGGTAAGCTCCGGCCGTTCAGCCTTCAGCGCCGCCACCAGTTCATAATCGAGCGGCGGAATATCCCTGTTCTCTTTTGGGCTCAGCCCCTTCAGCCACGCCTTCCGCGCGTGGACGGTAAAGACCTCGCACCCGGCCGCCGCGACCTGATCGACAAACCCGAACAGCGTCTCGCGCGGTGGGTCTTCATCAATCGCGATGCGGCATTTGACGGTTACCGGAATGGACACCGCGGCACGCATCTCTGCCACGCAGGCCGCTACCGCAGCCGGGTCTCGCATCAGGCAGGCTCCGAACGCGCCAGACTGGACCCGGTCTGACGGGCATCCGCAATTGATGTTCACCTCGTCATAGCCGAACGCTTCGCCGATCCGTGCGGCTTCGGCCATCTTTGCCGGCTCGTTGCCACCGAGCTGCAGGACGACAGGGTGCTCGATATCATTGAATCCGATCAGCCTGTCCCGGTCGCCATGAATGACGGCATCCGCCGTCACCATTTCCGTGAACAGCAAGGCGCGCTTCGTCAGGCACCGGTGAAACGCGCGGCAGTACCGATCGGTCCAGTCCATCATCGGGGCGACTGAAAATCTGTAGGGATGGTCTGGTGGCATTCTCGGATGGGCTCTGGGTTTATCGAAAGTCTGGGGCGTCATTGCATAGCTTGACCGCCAATTGTAGCTGCGACGGCCCTAAAGCGAGGCGGCGGCTCGCGCGGCCTGATCGTAGAGGCCGGACAGCGCGCGCAGGGATTCGGCCTGATCCGACAGGTCGGTTCCGCTCTGGCCCAGCGATTTCAGCCCGGTGACGAGGCATTGCTCGCGGATGGCGCGGTACTCCTCACACAAGGCCTTGCCCGTCTTGCTCGTCGTATAGAAGATTTCCTTGCCGCGCTTGTCTTTCTCCAGCAGGCCAAGCCCGACAAGCTTCTTCAGCGCATAGGTCACCGTGTGGGTGTCTTCGATGTTCAAGAGGAATGAGATATCCACCCTGCGCTTTTCGCTGTCGCGGTGATTGACGTTGTGCAGCACGAGCACCTCCATTGCGCTCAGATCCGCCTGTCCTGCCGCCGCCGCGCACTTCACCAGCCATTTCTGGAACGCGTTGTGGACGACGGTGAGGCCGAACTCGAACTCGGAGAGTTGCCAGCCATCCTCGGTTGCAAGGTGCTGTGAAGAGACGATCTTTCGTTTTTCAGAGCTCATGTGTCGTCCTCGTTTTCCGCTATTTCCCGATTGTGCGCCGCGCCGAAGCCTCCGCCGGTCGGGGTTTGGATATTGATCCGGTCGCCCGGCGAGACGTGCGTGTGGGCACATCCGCCAAGCTCGGTGACGCTGCCATCGCGTCGGTCGATCCAGTTGCGGCCAACGCGGCCAGGTTCGCCGCCCTTCACGCCAAAAGGCGGAACGCGTCTGTGGTCCGACAGGATCGAGCATTCCATGTTTTCCCGGAAGGAAATCGTGCGAATGATGCCATCGCCCGCCACCCATTGTCCGCGTCCGCCGGACCCGCGCTCCACAGCAAACTGTTCGAGCAGGACCGGATAGCGCTGCTCGAGAATTTCAGGGTCCGTCATGCGGGTATTGGTCATGTGCGTGTGAACGGCTGCCGCACCATCGAAACCCGGCCCGGCCGGCGCGCCTGAGCAGATCGTCTCGTAATACTGGTAGCGGTCATTGCCGAAGGTCAGATTGTTCATCGTGCCCTGACTGGACCCAAGAGCACCAAGCGCCGCAAACAGCACATTCGTGACGGCCTGACTGGTCTCGACATTGCCCGCGACGACAGCAGCCGGGAAGCGCGGGTTCAGCATGGAGCCTTCCGGCACAATGATCTCAAGCGGTTTCATGCACCCCGCATTGAGCGGAATTTCATCCCCAACGAGGCATCGAAAGACGTACAGCACCGCCGCATGCGTGATCGCGCCGGGCGCATTGAAATTGTTCGTCAACTGAGGACTCGTGCCGGTAAAATCGATCATCGCCGTGCGGTGCTCCTTATCTGTCGTCACGGCGACCTGAATGACCGCGCCGGAGTCGAGTTCATAGCTGAACGTGCCATCGATCAGGTCTGAGATGACACGCCGGACGGCTTCCTCGGCGCTGTCCTGAATATAGCCCATATAGGCGTGCACAGTCTCCAGCCCGTAATGCGCGATGAGCTTTTTCAGCTCTGCGGCACCGGTTGCGTTGGCCGCGACCTGCGCCATCAGGTCCGCTACGTTCTGTGTGATGTTCCGCGCCGGATATGGGCCAGACGACAGCGCTTCAGTGATTGCATCCGTCAGGAAAACACCGCCATCGACGAGCTTCAGATTGTCCAGGATGACGCCTTCTTCATGGATAGTCTGGGCGAGCGGCGACATCGAGCCTGGCGCAATGCCGCCAATATCCTCATGGTGGGCGCGCGAGGCGACGTAGAACAGGACATGCTCGCCCGCCTCATCAAAGACCGGTGACACGACGGTGACATCCGGCAAGTGTGAGCCGCCATTGTAGGGATTGTTCTGCACGAATGCGTCGCCCGGACGGATTGTCTGGCCGCTCTCGATGATCACTTTGACGCTGGAATCCATCGAGCCGAGATGCATTCGTGCAGAACAATCCCTACAATGGCGGCTCACACTTGCCGGATGTCACCGTCGTGTCACCGGTCTTTG
>JBCBTR010000058.1:0-11604 GCA_039818545.1 Pseudomonadota bacterium | reverse complement strand
GGGCGCTTTCGCGGACCTCGATTTGCCGGCCCCGAAGCACTCTGTCTACGAGAACCGCAAACATGCTTGGGTCGATATCCTTGGTGAGGATGTGCAGCACGTCACATCCACCAGCGCGGAGCGGCGTCCCGGACTGAACTTACGCGGAAAGCCGAAGAGTCCAGACTGATTTGTAGCGACCGCTACATTGTGATATCAGGCCTGTAGCAACCGCTACGGAGATCTGCGATGACCGACATAATCCAAACTCAGGAGAGCTCCGGCACCCGCTTGCCATTGAGTGCCAGCCAGATCGTCACGATGGCGATCTTCGGGGCCGTGCTCTGGCTCCTCGCGGCGTTCACGCTTCGCTATCTCGGGCCGATGGGCGTCTATGAGGGAATGAGCCGGGCGGTGCTCTATGCCCTGATCGTTCCGGGGACGGTTCCGTTTGTCCTGCTGGCGCGCCGGATTGGCGGTCTTGCCTCAAACCAGATCGGGATCGCTTATGCGGTCGGCACCACTTCGGCCATGTTGCTCGATGGTCTGGCCCTTGCCTGGTTTCCGGCGCTGTATGGCGGAACGCCGGATCTTGTCGCAGGCGCAGGTGCGGCGATCCTCTGGGGCGCGGGCGTCGGTCAGCTAATCGCCTTCCTGTTCAATCGGACGAGTGCCTAGCGCGCCTTGTCGGCGATATCCCCGAGGCCAAGGCTCTTCAGCAGAACCATGCCTTCGATCTGAACGAGCAGCCGGGCGGCGTCCACGTCTGGCTGATCGCTCTTCAGCTGAGCCGCGCCCCAGGCATGAAAGCCACGGCCAATGCGCTCACCGACCCGGGCGCACACCGGATCGCCGCGCGCGGCCTGATTGGCGATGTCGAGCCAGAGCCGCATGAACGGCCAGAACTCGTCGCCCATTAAGACGTCAGCCAGATGCGGCCGCAGCTCATCAAGGGGTAGGGGCTCCGGGGCGGACCGTTCCGTCAGAACTCCCGTCAGCCGCGCTGCCCCATGCTCAAGCGCTGTCTCGATCAGTTCGGCCTTGTCCTTGAAATAGTAGAGAAGCATCCGGTCGCTGGTGCCGGCCGCCTTGGCGAGCGGGCGCAGGCTCGCCGCCGACAAGCCTTCGTCGAGCAGGTAGTCGACCACGCGATCAAGCATGGCGGTCTTGCGGTCGTCCGATGCGCTCACGATTATCGGGGGCCTTTCGTTGCTGGTGCCTTCTACTCGGCGCCGATCGCGTCTCGCAAATTGGCGAAGATGCTGGTGCCGAAGTCGCCAGTGTAAGCGTCTTCCGGCGTGGCGCGAACCGCCTTGTCGATCGCCTCGGCATCCGGGCCGACGAGGATGCGCCAACGCTCATCCTTCACGCCTTGCAGAATGATCTCTGCGGCCTGCTCGGCGCTGGTGATGGCATTGTCGCGGAACTCTTCGCCGCGTTGCAGGGCTTCTTCCTCTGTCTGGCCAACTGTGCCCGGCAGGTCGGTCTGCGTGCCGAACTCGCGCATCGTGTTCAGCGCGATCTTGGTGCCGATATGGCCCGGCATGACAACGCTTGCCTTCACGTGCGGCGCGTTGAGGCGGAGATCGGTCACCAACGCTTCGGTGAACCCTTTCACGGCGAACTTGGCCGCTGAGTACGCGGTGTGAGAGGTGTCCGGGCCAAGGCTCGCCCAGAAGCCGTTCACCGAGCTGACATTGACGATGTGACCTTCATCGGCGGCGACCAGCATCGGCATGAAGGCGCGCGCATTGTTGTAAACGCCGTACCAGCAGACATTGAAGGTTCGCTCCCAGTTCTCGCGTGGGCCGTTGACGAAGCCCCCGCCACCGCCAATGCCCGCATTGTTGAAAAGCAGGTGGATGTGGTCGATGTCATGCTCGTCCCGCACATGATCGCGGAACGCATTCACGGCATCCTCGTCTGAAACGTCTGCCTTGAAGCCGGTGACTTTCACGCCCTGTGGCGCATCTTTCTCGGCGGCTACGATGGATTCGGCCATGTCTTCCTCAGACACGTCACAGATGGCCACGCTGCACCCGGCCTCCGCCAGTTGACGCGTAAGCGCGCGGCCCATGCCTGCGCCACCGCCTGTCACCACTGCGATTTTTCCGCTGAAATCCTTCATGCCGATCCTCCTAGAACTCGTGTTTGAATCAAGCCTAGACGATTGACGCTGCGGTAGAATAGACGATTGTCCGGACATCGCGTGAAAGGGAGATTATGGCGAAACGGATTTTCATATGGGTCGGACATCCACGCGCGGACTCGCTCTCCCATGGGCTCGCCGATGCCTATCAGCGCGGCGCAAAAAGTCGGGGCGCAGAGATCCGCCGCATGCATGTCGGCGAGATGACATTCGATCTCGATGAGTTCGGCGGTTACAAGGTGAAACGCGATCTGGAGCCGGACTTGAAAGCCTGGCAGGAAGCGATCACATGGTCCCAGCGCATGGTGTGGGTCTACCCGTACTGGTGGGGCGCGATGCCGGCCAAGATGAAAGCGGTTGTGGATCGCGCGCTGCTGCCGGGCTTTGGCTTCCTGTATCGCAAGGACAGTGTCATGTGGGACAAGCTGCTGGGCGGCCATGTCGGCGATGGGATCATCACCTCCGATACGCCGCCCTGGTATGACACGCTGCTCTACAGCAAGCCCGGCCGGCGCGTGCTCAAGAACCAGATCTACAAGTTTACCG
The DNA here is from genome assembly GCA_039818545.1 of Pseudomonadota bacterium. Classification (GTDB taxonomy): domain Bacteria; phylum Pseudomonadota; class Alphaproteobacteria; order Caulobacterales; family Hyphomonadaceae; genus JANQQC01. The sequence continues at coordinate 8,930 of JBCBTR010000058.1, read as the reverse complement.
GCATCAAGCCCGGCAAGATCGTGCAGATCGGGACGATCAAGACCGCCAACGAAGACAAGATCAAAGCCTGGCTGGAAATGGCGCACCAGATGGGTGTGGATGCGGCCTCGTGAAGACCAGCCCTGAAACCCATGTGCCTCTGGAAAACTTCCCGGCCTATAAGCTGGAGGAGATGCAGGTGCGCGCTGCCGCGTTCCACGCACAGATGGTGTCGCGTCGATCAGTGCGCGTCTTTGCGGATACGCCTGTCCCGAAAGACATCATTGAGCATTGCGTGCTGACGGCTGGCTCAGCCCCATCCGGTGCCAATCACCAGCCGTGGTTTTTCGCCTGCGTTGGGTCTGCGGATCGAAAGCGCGAGATTCGCGCGGCTGCAGAAGCCGAGGAGCGCGAGTTCTATGCGGGCAAGGCAGGGGAGGACTGGCTGGACGCGCTCGCCCCGATCGGGACAGACGCCGACAAGCCCTATATGGAAATCGCGCCCTGGCTGATCTGCATCTTCGCGCAGCGACGCGGCGGGGTCCGCGCCGGTGACGACAACAAGAATTACTACATCCATGAGAGCGTCGGCATTGCCACGGGCATGCTCATCGCCGCCTGCCACAATGCAGGTCTCGCCACGCTCGTGCACACACCCAACCCGATGAAATTCCTGAACGAGACGTGCGGCCGCCCGCAAACCGAGAAACCCTTCCTCATTCTCGTGGCCGGCTACCCTGCCGTTGATGCGATGACGCCAAAGCACGCGCTGATCAAGAAACCGCTCGGCGACATCGCCTCGTTTCTCTAGGGCCTGTTATCGACGCTGACCGCCGGGCCGCGCAGATAGATGTAGCTGGTCACCCCCTCGCGCTCGCCCCGCCTTTCGCCCCGTGCCTCGATCACCGCATCCCCGATTGCCTGATTGGGGGCAAGCCAGCGCCCATCCGGAGTCGCGGTAAACGGCACAAGCGTGTCGCCGCCTGCATCGGCGCGGAAGCGGCTGAAGCTCAAACCGTTCATGATGGCGAACGGCCAGAAGCGTTCACCGGGAGAGAGGCTGAGCGGGGCGTTGGCGCTCAGCGCACCCGCTTCTGCCACGAAGAGCTGGGTCACCAGCACTTCATTGTCGCGCCGCACCACACCAACGGCGATATGATCGACATTCCGGGCGAGAATGTTAGCCCGGTGACCGGGGCTCTCCATCAGGCTTTCATGCAGCAGCTCGGCGACCTTGTCGGTGCGCCCGCCAATCTTGGCCAGATTTTCCCGCGCGGCCTGCCAGAGCAGGCGACGGTCCAGCGCGGCGATCCGGTCGGCATGCGTGCGCCCATTCGGGCCGTCATGGGCGAAGTAGTCATTCGCGGCCATGTCGAGGCTGTGATAGCGCGCTGCGAGCGTGAGTTCCGGGCGATGCTCGAGCGCAGGCAATCCGGCGCGTCGGCGCGTTTCGTTCACCCGTGCAATGAAGTCGGCCTCGATACGCGTCTCGAAAGCGTATCCGCGCGGCGGAGTGTTCAGGCAATCAAAGGCTCCGGCGGCGAAATCCGCAACGCGATCCGGCCGGGCATCGGGGGTCAGGATGCAGGCCTGTGCGGCTCCGGACCAGAGCAGGGCGATCAGAAACAAAAGCGCGCGCATAGGCGCAGTCTACCTGACGCCATCCTCGATAACACCCTGCCGACGCAGGCGTTCAAGGATCGGGGCCAGCATCCGCTCCACGGCATCTTCGGTGGGCCGGACATTGCCGTAGGCGGGCAGGCCCTCATCGGCGATGATGAGATCGGACTGATACTTTGACGGGTGAGTGAAGCGGTAGTGGGCGGGCCGAACCGTGCCCACATACTGGCGCAGCACGCTGTCGACATCCCGGCCACGCTCGACGACGTCGCGGCGAATGCGGCGCGCAAGGCGCAGGTCCACTGGGGTGTCGACATAAACCGACAGATCGATCAGCGGAGCGATTTCCGGAATCGAAAGCACATGGATGCCTTCAAGAATGATGACTTTGGCTGGCTTGATGGTTTCCGTCTCTCTGGCCCGGTCGTGCGCGGCATAGTCATAGACGGGTTGCTCGATCGTATCGCCGGCCTTCAGTGCGGCGAGGTCGCGCGCCATATAGGCTGTGTCCTTGGAGCCCGGATCATCATAGTTGACCTTCGCCATGATCGCGGCGCGCTGCTCTTCAGTCTCGTGCGCGCCATATTCCGACATGGGCCAGTAATAGCCGTCCTCATGAAATTGAACGGCCTCCCCGGGGCCGAGCTGTTCCATCAGGGCCGTGGCGACGGTGGACTTGCCGGAGCCGGAACCACCCGACAAACCGATAACGAAGGAAGATGAACGTTGAGGCATGGTCTCCGTTTATCCCGGGAGACCGGTAAAAAGAAGGGCACCCGGACAGGGTTCGAGGATGTCCGGGTGCCCGACGCGCCGCCGGTCTCCCGGCGATGCGTTTTCTGTATGTCTGATTTGCTTACTGGCCAGTGATGCGCGGGCCCTTGAGCGAGTAGGTGTCGCCGCCATGTCGGGCCACATCAATGTTGATGAAGGCCGACTGTGCGGCACCGAGTGTCGCGGTCACTCGCTCGCCATAGCCGCGATCCAGCAGGCGGCCGGTTTCGTCGGTCAGCGACCAGCCGACATGTTCAAAACCGGTATCCACAAAAGACGCGTCCAGATCGGCTGTCGAGCTGAAGGAGGCGGGAAGGGGCGCATCCAGTTCGCCATCGATCTGCGCGAAGAGCTGGACGACATAGACCGTGCCATTGACGGCTTCCGCTGCACCGATGCCGACATGGGAGAAGGCATCGCGGGACAGGTTTGCCCGGTTCACAGGATCAGCTGTGAGCGCGCCGAATGCATCCGGGCCAGCACCAAGCTCACCAGCGGCGATGTTCGCGCCGGCAGACCCGATCAGCACGGATCGGTCGAGCGTGCGCACACGGTGCAGGTGGCTGCGGCCTTCAAGGTCTTCATGCGCGGCGTAGCTTCGGGCGGCCATGTCGAGAGCATGTGCCTGAGCGGCCTGATCGAGCGAGGCCCGCGTCTGCAACTGGTCAATTCCGAGCCGGCTTCTGTAGCGCTGCGTCAGGGCGAGAACGTTGGCTTCGACATCGCCGCGATGAACAGTGGTGCTCTCATCCGCAAGGCAGCTTTCCAGCTGCGCACTGAATCCAGCGGCGCTGCTGGCGTAGCCATCTGAAAGATCGCATGCGGGCAAATCGCCGGCTGCATCTGCCATCGCTGATCCCGCCAGCGCCGCCACGGCCAGCGCTGTTGTTGCGAGCAGTTTGTCATATTTCTGTAACATATCCACGAAACTGGGTTATGTGACAGATATGTGTCAACTCGATTTGATGCATTTTTCCGTCCGTAGACGGTGCTTTCAACCCGGAAAATACGCATAGTTGTAGTGTTTTCAGGTATACTGACCCCGGAGATTATTTTTCACGTCAAACACGAAAAAAGGCCGCTGTCACAGCGGCCTTTATCGATATTCGATGATCGTCCGGTTTCGGACGATTTATTCCGCGTTGTCAGACTCAAGTTCCTTACCAGTTTCCTGGTCGACAACTTTCATCGAGAGACGGACTTTTCCGCGCTCATCGAAGCCCATTAGCTTCACGAACACTTTGTCGCCTTCCTTGACCACATCCTTCGGATGGCCGACGCGCTCGTTCGCCATTTGCGAGACGTGCACAAGGCCGTCCTTCGGGCCGAAGAAGTTCACGAAGGCACCGAAATCCTTGATCGATACAACCTTGCCTTCATAGATCTCACCGACTTCGGCTTCTGCCGTCAGTTCCTTGATCATCTGCATGGCTTTCTCGATGGACGGACGATCTAGGGCAGAGATCTGCACCATGCCTTCGTCATCGATGTTCACCTTTGCGCCGGACTCATCCACAATACCGCGAATGGTCTTGCCGCCAGAGCCGATGACGTCACGGATCTTGTCGACCGGGACTTTCATCATTTCCATTTGCGGGGCGTTTTCTGACAGTTCTTCCCGGTTCGAGTCGAGGGCTTTTGCCATCTCGCCGAGAATGTGCGCCCGGCCGCCTTTGGCCTGCTCAAGCGCGGTCGTCATGATGTCCTTCGTGATGCCGGCAATCTTGATGTCCATCTGAAGGGACGTGATGCCCTCAGTGGTGCCGGCCACTTTAAAGTCCATGTCGCCGAGGTGGTCTTCGTCGCCGAGAATGTCGGAGAGAACCGCTATGCCGTCATCTTCCTTGATGAGGCCCATCGCGATGCCGGACACGGCCCGCTTCACGGGAACACCGGCATCCATCATCGCCAGCGAACAGCCGCAGACCGTCGCCATGGACGATGAGCCGTTCGACTCGGTGATCTCCGACACAAGACGAACCGTGTAGGGGAACTCTTCATGCTCTGGCAGGACCGCCTGAAGCGCGCGCCAGGCGAGCTTGCCGTGGCCGGTCTCGCGGCGATTGGTGCCGCCCATCCGGCCTGTCTCACCGACGGAGTAGGGCGGGAAGTTGTAGTGCAGCATGAATTTGGACTTCGAGGTCCCATCAAGGCCATCGATGAATTGCTCATCATCCGAGGTGCCGAGCGTTGCGACACACAGCGCCTGTGTTTCACCACGGGTGAACAGCGACGAGCCGTGCGTGCGTGGCAGTATGCCGGCTTCCGCAACGATCGGGCGAACCTGATCGAGGGCGCGTCCGTCGATGCGCTTGCCGGTCTTGATGATGTCGCCGCGAACGACAGACGCTTCAGCTTCCTTGAAAGCGGACTTGAAGACCTGTGAGTCCATGCCGTCCGGCTTGTCTTCGGTGGCAACGAGGGCGGTGGCCGCCTTTTCGCGGGCCGCGCCAACAGCTTCCTGACGCTCGAGCTTCTCGGTGATCTTGTAAGCGTCTGACAGGTCCGCGCCAACAAGGTCCTGAATGCTGCTCAGCTCGGCTGAATAGTCTTCCGCTTCGAACTCGAACGGCTCCTTGGCGGCTTTCTCGGCGAGCTCGATGATCGCGTCGATTACGGGCTGCATAGCCTCGTGGCCGGCCATCACAGCGCCGAGCATGACCTCTTCGGACAGCTCATTGGCCTGAGATTCAACCATCATCACCGCATCGGTCGTGCCGGCGACGACGAGATCGAGGTCGCTGTCTTCCAGCTCTTCGATGGTCGGGTTGATGATGTACTCGCCATCCTTGTAGCCGACGCGTGCGCCGCCGATCGGGCCCATGAAGGGCGCGCCGGACAGGACGAGTGCGGCAGACGCACCGATCATGCCCAGAATGTCCGGATCGTTTTCCAGATCATAGGACACGGTGGTCAGGACGACCTGGACTTCGTTCTTGAAGCCTTTGACGAAGAGCGGGCGGATCGGACGGTCGATGAGGCGAGACGTCAGCGTCTCTTTCTCCGTCGGGCGGCCTTCGCGCTTGAAGAAGCCGCCGGGAATGCGACCCGAAGCGTAGTATTTTTCCTGGTAATTCACCGTCAGCGGGAAGAAGTCCTGGCCGGGCTTGGCTTCCTTGCGGAAGGTTGCGTTGGCGAGAACGGTTGTGTCGCCATAGGTGACGAGGACTGAGCCATCGGCCTGGCGCGCGACGCGTCCGGTTTCGAGTGTGAGTGTGCGGCCGGCCCATTCCAGCGACACGGTTTGCTTATCGAACATTGAGATGTCTTTCTTTGCGTACGAAAAACCCGCCAGGTCCCCATGACCGGGCGGGCTGTCGGGAGCTATCGGCGGATGCCGAGCTCCTGGATGAGGGCCGAGTAACGGCTCTCGTCTTTCCTCTTCACATAGTCGAGGAGTTTCCGGCGCGTGGCGACCATGGTCAGGAGGCCGCGGCGGGAGTGGTGGTCTTTATGATTGCTCTGGAAGTGACCTGTCAGGTTGTTAATGCGCTCCGTGAGGATCGCGACCTGAACTTCAGGGCTTCCTGTGTCACCCTCGGATCGGGCGAATTTCTTGATGAGTTCCGATTTTTTTTCGGCAGTAATCGACATCGATACACTTTCTTTTCTGCGCCCGCGGGCGCGGTGAATGAACGCTCTTTGCGTTTGGGTTTTGGGCGGGTCGGCGGGTCGTCCAGCGCCGGCCGGGATGTCGTCCAGCCGGGCTAAGGAGAGCGCCGCTCGCCTCAAGTCGCGGCTTATGGCGCCTTTAGGGAAAGAAGGAAAGGGTTTTTGGGGGTGCAGGCACAGGCGAGAAAGGCGTTCCTGAAACGGCTGATAGCCGCTAACCTGTTGGCTATACACGAAACGCGGGAGGGAAGTCGGCATGCGTGAAAGAACACAGGATCAGGCGCTGCGCGCCCGCGCCAGCAAAGTGCTGCCAAACGGGGTCTACGGACACGAATCCACCGCGCTGTTGCCCGATGCCTATCCGCAGTTCTTCACCCGGGCCGAAGGGGCCTATCTCTGGGACGCGGATGACAACAAATATCTCGACTTCATGTGCGCTTATGGCCCCAATCTGCTGGGCTATGGCGACAAGCGCGTGGATGAGGCCGCGACCGCACAGCTCGCGCTCAGCAATGCCATGACAGGCCCCCCGCCGATCATGCTCGATCTGGCGGAAGCTTTCATCGACATGGTCAGCCATGCCGACTGGGCAATGTTCTGCAAGAACGGGACAGATGCGACGACCATGGCGCGAACGATCGCGCGTGCCGAAACCGGCAAGCGCATCATCCTCGTGGCCGAAGGTGCGTATCATGGCGCGGCTCCCTGGTGCACGCCGGTCCGCGCGGGAACGCTGCCTGAAGACCGGGCCTTCATCCGCACCTGCACCTACAATGATGTGGCGAGCCTTGAAGCCGCCGTTGCCGAGGCCGGTGATGACCTTGCCGGTATCTTTGCCGCGCCGTTCAAGCATGATGCCTTCATCGATCAGGCCCTGCCGCATGAGGCTTACGCAAAGCGGGCACGCGAGTTGTGCGACGAGACGGGCACCATGCTGATCGTGGACGATATCCGCGCCGGGTTTCGCCTCACCCGCGACTGCAGCTGGGAGCTTCTCGGCGTGCGCCCGGATCTCAGCACATGGGGCAAGTGCTTCGCCAACGGGCACCCGATTTCAGCACTGCTCGGCTCTGACCGTTGCAGGGAAGGCGCGGGCGCGATCTATGCAACCGGTTCCTTCTGGTTTGCCGGCGTGCCCATGGCCGCGGCGCTCGAAACGCTAAGGATCATCCGCGAGACCGACTATCTGGAGCACCAGATCACCCTTGGCGAACAGCTGCGGAGCGGACTCGAGACCGCTGCCGGGGCCGAAGGCGTGACGCTGCGCCAGACCGGCCCGGCCCAGATGCCGCAAATCCTGTTCGCGGATGATCCGGATTTCCGCAAAGGCTTCGCCTGGACCTCGGCCATGCTGGATCACGGGGTCTACATGCATCCCTGGCACAACATGTTCATCTGCGCAGCGATGACCGAAGCCGACATCGACATGACTGTCGAAGCGGCCCGCGCCTGCTTCGCGCAGGTGCAGGCAAATCTGGAAACCCTCGAACCGCATCCAGTGGTGTTAGCGATGTTCGGTGCACGTGCAGCAGAGTAGGGTACGCGTTCAGGCGTCCTGATGAAGACAAAAGGATAGATTGCTCAGTCGCCTGAAGCGGCGATCGCCCGGACAAGGGCTTTGATCGTCCCCTCGGCCATTTCGGCTGCAGGCATAAAGGCGACGCGATCTAGGTTTATCGGCAAGGCGAGACATCCGTGCAGCCCGGACCAGAGAATCTGAACGAGCGTTTCGGGTGGCGCGTCAACGAACTGTCCGGACGATTGACCTTCGTGCACGGCTTCGATCAGCAAAGCCGGGAATGCATAAGACTGAAGGGGTTCAGCGTCGGGCGTTTCATGACTCTCTGGCCGCACGAACAGAAAGACCCCTCGGTACAGGTCGACATTGTCGACCCCGAAGCTGAGATAAGCTGTCATCAGGGCCTTCAGGCGCTCGCTTGGGTCCGCATATTGCTGCGCCAACGCTCTGAACTTTGCGTTCTGACGTTCGACCCGTCCTGTCCAAAGCGACTGCATCAGCGCGGTAAGGTCGCTGAAGTGCGTGTAAATCGTTCCAACGGACACGCCCGCTTTCCTGGCGACCGAACGCGCCGAGATCGCGGCAATCCCTTCGGATCGGTAGAGCTCGGCGGCGGCCTGTTGAATGCCGCGCCGAACTTCTTCTCGTTGTTCTGGGGTCGCTTTGGGTCTTGCCATTCCGCCGTTTAGGCGGCCTTGGCGATTTGGCGCAAGTTCATCTCTGACTGGAGGGCTGACAAAGGCTCGCCGAGGCGTTCTTCCCAGCGGTCGAAATTGATGTTTCGGGAGTTGCGCCCGTACTGCCAACCATCAACAAAGGCGTCCATTGACGGCACAACACCGTTCGGTGCGACGAAGGCCGTATGGGACATCGTTACAGCCAGCCGGATGGCATGATACGGGCTGCGCATTTGCGACAGGTAGTAAGACGCAAGCGCGAGTTCGCCCGGAATGGTGGCCCCGTACCCTGTAAGAACATGCATGAAGTCGTGCAACTGCGTGCCGCGGACCATCATGTAAGCCATTTCTTCGGGCATCCGCTTCAGCTTTCCGGAGGCCATGAGCTGTTTCTGAAAAACCCGATAGTCGCGACCAAAATTCTCGATGAGGTCGTTCTCAACGACAAACTCGCGATATGCCGCACCAAGCGTGCCGGGCGCGTAATCTTTCAGGCCCCCTACCGTTAGGGGCTCTGCTATGAAGCGCTCCTCCAAAAACTCGGCTGCGCCTGGAAGGCCATGAAGCTCCTCCATATATGCGTCGATGGCTTCTGGTGTGGCGACCTCCCACCAATCGTGGATCAGGAAGTAGACCCCGTAGTCCAGAGGTCGGTCGACTGCGATCATGAATTTCTCGGCAAAATCGCGATCAACAATCGGTGGCTTGTCGGTGATGGGTGCAGGCATTCGGGACTCCTCCATTTGAAG
>JBCBTR010000057.1:0-11610 GCA_039818545.1 Pseudomonadota bacterium | reverse complement strand
TTTCTACTCCGCAATTATGGATAGGCTGGAAGACGAAGGGGAGGACACTCCAAGCATTCTCTTCCTGAACGCGCAAAACAAACAAACCATCCCAGATATTGTTGCGCCATTACGGTCGCTTGGTGTCCCTTGCGCCGGCGTGGTGGACATAGATATATTGAAGGGTGGGGGTGAATGGACCCGTTGGCTGAATGCCTGTGAAGTCCCTACGGGTTTAAGAACAGGCTTCGGCGTAATGCGGGGTGACCTGAATAAGGCCTTCTCCGATCAAGGCATTAACATGAAGACTGCGGGGGCTTCAGGCTTGGCGTCGAGCGATGAAGACGCTGCACAGACGCTTTTTCGCAACCTAGCAAAGTACGGTATGTTTGTTTGCGATGTGGGAGAGATGGAGAGATGGCTAGCGAAAGAAGACGTGAAGGGCTCAAAGACTGATTGGACAATCTCTATACTTGATAAGCTTGGCATTTCAGAAGGTATTCCCGGCCATGTTTCTGTAACAGAGCATGATGTTTGGGGGTTCGTTCGCAACATAAGATCGTGGATTCAGGAGGGCAGCAGGCATGGAATGCCAAGTTAGCCGGCGGCTGGGCTTTTTGAAGCGCTATCCCCGCCCTTCCGCCCATAAACACTGGTCCTCGTAGAACCTTATCCCCCTCCCTGCGGGCACAGCTATGATGCTCTGCATGTCCGAGCGCCAGATTTCTGAAATGTTCGCGGTCACGCCATGGTGGCTGTGGCCAGTGCTGTGGTGGAGCCTTGGCCGGCATCAGGCCTGGCTTGCCCGGTTCCGGGCCGAGCACGGCCCCCGCGAGGTGCTGGTCACCGTCACCGCCTTCGGAACGATCCGCGTGCTCCATATCGGAGACTTGCCGGACACAGATAATGGGCACCCCCGCATCACGCGCGCCGCCTTCCTCGCCTTCGCCCGGGCCATGCGCCCGGCGCGTGTCATCTCCCAGCCCGTGCGGACCGCGTCCTGCGCCTTCGCCCGCCGGGCAGATGTTTCTGCCAGCGCCACAGGCGCATGGGCACAGGCCCCCGCGCCGCGCCCGGCATCCCTTGCGCCGGGCTAGCCTGCCGCATCCGACAGCTCAGCCCCCCACCACATCGCCGCCCCAGCTTTGCGGATGCAGGTGCAGGCGCTTTCGTCACGCGTCACCCTCGACGCGCCCCGCGCGTCTGAGGGCCCAGCTCTGACGAGTGCCGCCCGCACGGGGAGGGGAGGCTCCGAGATGGGCCCTCAGACGGGCTCCGCCCGTCGAGGGTGACTCCAGACAGGAAAGATACGAAGGAGAGCAGACGAACAGCCCCAAACCCACAGTCAGCATGAGCGAAGCGAACACAAGCAACGCGCAGGCACAGCGGCTCGCGCGTCAGCGCGAAACAGCCGCGAGCAAAAACTACAATGGTCCCTCCGTCGCCGATTCCACCGGCTCGGCCGGCCGCACAATCGACGATACCATCGGCGTGAAGTCCGCCCAGTCGATGTCCTGCAGCTCAAAGGCCCAGCCTTCGGCCTTGGCGTTGATCGTCTCGGCGCGGCGCGCGCCCTCCCCGGCCTCGACGGCGCGCAGGGTCACGAACAGGCCATCGGGTTCGCGATAGGCGGTGATGGAAATCTCGAGGCCGTCGAAGGTCTCGGTGATGTGGGAGGCGACGGGGGGCGAATTCAGCATGCCGGCCGGCCTTGCATCTAGCGGCGCAAAGCGGGCGATCGCGAGCGCCGGGCCGGCCGCCGAGAGGCGGCTGACAAGGCGTCGGTTGGTGTCGGGCGGGCCGGGGCGGAAATCCTGCGGCTGCTGGCCGGGCGCGCGGCGCAGGTAAATCGTCTCGCCGGTGAGGTCGGTGATGCGCACGGCACGGATGGCATCGGCCTGCACGTCCAGCACGTCAAAGTCGAGCCAGGCATCGCGCGTATAGAGCGGCGGCAGGTCGCCGGTGAGGCGATAGGCGATCTCGTCCTCCGGCAGGCGGCCATAGACCCGGCCCGCCTTGCGCCCGGCGATCAGGGAGAAAACCGGCTCGCCGCTGCCATCGACCACCTCGATCAGCGCGCCGGTGCCGCCGCTGTCCGGGTCGCCAAGGCCGATGCGGTCGAACTTGTCAGGGTCGCGCGTGCGGGGCTCCTCCCATTGCAGCGTGGCGAGCCCTTCGGCGAGCGCGGCCAGCCGGTCGGCGCGAATGGGGTAGCCCCCGGCCTCCAGCATGGACCAGCCAGTGTCGCTGGCGGCGAGGGTGTAGCTCATATCGGCCAGGCGCACGCGGATGCGGCGGATGTCGGCGCTCTGCTGGACAAAGCCGGGGAAGACGAACTGGCCCGCCCTGTCCGGCGCGCTTCTGGCCGGGCCGCCGATGAGCGCGGCCACGGCAAGCAGCAGGAGCAACGCTCCGGCAATGGCCGCCAGCACGAAAACGGTGCGCTTGCGCGCCTGATCATGCGCCGCGCTCATCCGCGTCCCCTCCGGCGGAACCAGACGAAGCACCCGATCAGGGCGACAAGGAAAGGCGGGCCCCAGATGTTGAGCGCTTTGAGCGTGCCTTCGAGCTGGTCAATGTCCTTGCGGTAATCGCGCTCAATCGCGCGCAGGCGCTCACGCGTGTCGACGATGGTGCGGCGCAGGCTGGCCAGCTCGGCCTGTTCTTCGGGCGTAAGATCGGCTTCAAGATCGCCGGCATAGAAACCGTCGGTGGAGCCGATCTCCTGAAGTTCGTTCAGGCGGTCCTGATTGGCGCGAAGCCGCGCCTCCAGCCGCGCCTGCTCATCGAAATAGCGCGCTTCAGCGGCGGCGCGCATGTCCTCCACGCGCGTCATCGGCCGCGCAGAAGGCGCTCTCGCCCGAAGGCTGAGCAGCTCGGCATCGCCGGCAAGGCCATCAAGAGCGTTGAGGACGAAGGCGGCATTATCAGCAATCGCGCCGGAGCCGCTCGGATCGACATAGAAACCATCATCGAGGAGATCGACATCCGCCACGAGAATAATCTCCGCAGGGCGCGCACTGGCCGAAACATGCTCAGGCTCCTCGCCTGCCGCCGCAATGACGATCTCCGCCAGCGCCGGATCATCGGGCAGCTCAAGCGGCGGGGCCCCGCCCGGAAACGCGGTTTCAAGTTCGCCGGAAAGGCGCGCGGCAAGAGTGAGTGGATTTTCCAGCGCCTCATAGGCGGCCACAACCTCGACCGGCGTCATATCGCGGGCGGCCTGCTGGGCATCGATCAGCGAAGGGGCCTCGCTCGTGGTGATGAGCGGCGTGAAGGTGAGGACATCACTGATGGAGGACAGCGCGCCCGGTGCGCCGAAGTGGACGGCCCGGCTGAGATCGGCCGTTGCGAGATCGGTTTCGCTCATTTGCGCGGGCGGCGCGGCAATGAAGAGCGGCTGGCCGATCACCGTCGTGCGTCCTTCGCCATCATCGACTTCAACAGGCAACGCACTCGCCACATCTGCAACGGCCTGCGCTGTGAGCTCGACACCCCAGCTCTCCGCCAGCCGGCCAAGCCCGGACCGCGCCAAAGTCGGATCGGGCCGGAACAGGCTGCCCGCGCCGACAGATTTCGCTGCCGGGTCGATAAACGCGATCAGCCGCCCTTCCCGCAGGACGAACTGATCGATCAGCCAGGACTGGCGATCGGTGAAGCTCGGCGGATGGGCCAGCAGGACGACATCGACCTCCTCGGGGATGGAGACAAAGTCTCCGGGCAGGCGCTCAATGCGGAAAGATTTCGCCATCTCGCGCAGCACGAAATAGCCCCGGTCACGGCCATCGCCCTCCATGCCGTCAAGTGTCGTCAGCACGCCGATGGTGGCCGGCTCCGGATTGTCGAGCCGGCTGATGAGCCGCGTCAGGCTGTATTCGAGCGCATTCTCACGCTCGGGCGAGAGAAACGGGATCACCGCCTCGTCATCGACAGCATTGCGGCCGATCACACCAAAGTAGAGCGGATCGCCGCCGCCCGTATCGAGCGCCGTGATGCCCGCCGCCAATGCCTCGTCTTCGGCTTCGGAGAACGGGGTCGGATCGATTTCTCGGATGATCAGCCGGCGCTGACCCGCGACGCCGCCATAAGCGGCCAGCAATTCGCGTACGCGCGCGGCATAGGCCCGGACGGCAGGATACTCCTGCCCGACACTACGGGAATAGACGAGCGTGATTTCAACGGGCTCAACCAGATCGCGCAGGACAGACTCGGTTCCATCCGAGAGCGTATAGAGGCTGTTCTCGGTAAAATCGGCCCGCACGCCGGCAAGCCGCGGTTGAAGCAGCAGCATGGTCAGCGCGAAAACGAGCACGCCAAGGGCAGAGGCCGCGACAAGGAATGTGCGCCGCTCCATCTCAGCCGAGCCTCTTTCGCGTCGCCCACAAGCCGTTGAGGCTGGCGAACAGAGCAATGACGCTGACGAAGAACACGACGGCGCGCCATTCAAGGACGCCGCGCTGCGCACCCTCAAAATGCGTCAGGAAGGAAAACCGCGCGACCGCTTCGGCCACACCGGTGCCTGCAAGGTCTGCAACACCGGACAGGACAAGCGGCCATCCCGCCACGGTGAACAGGAACGCCACAACAACGCTGAGGACAAAGGCGGTCACCTGGCTCGATGTCAGCGATGAGATCGCCGCGCCGATGGAGATGTAGGCACCGGCCATCAGCAGGCTCATGAAATAGGTCAGCGCAATCGCGGCATTATCTGGCGCGCCTAGCGTGTTCACGGTGATCCACATGGGCAGGGTGAAGGCGAGCGCAACGGCGGCGACGGTCCAGGCCGCGCAGAACTTGCCGAGAACAAGCCCCGGCATGCGAACCGGCAGGGAAAGCAGGAGTTCGTCGGTTCCCCCTGCTCGCTCATCTGCCCAGAGGCGCATGGCGAGCGCCGGCAGGAAGACCATGTAGAGCCATGGATGCCAGGCAAAGAACGGGGCGAGGTCAGCAGAGCCGGTCTCGAAGAAGCCCGCCATTTCCCACGTGAACAACCCAATCGCGAGCAGGAAGACAATGATAAAGACATAAGCGATGGGCGCGCCGAAATATGCGCCGATCTCGCGGGCATAGGTGGCACGGAACCCGCGCAGGGCATCTGCAAGACTGTTCACGCGGCAGCCTCGACGCTCTGGTCGGTCAAATCCCGGAACGCGGCTTCCAGCCCCCCGCCATCTGTGGCAAGCGCGGCCAGACCTTCCGGCGTCTCATCGGCGACGATCCGGCCCTTGTCGACGACAATGGCCCGCGAGCACATAGCCGGGACTTCCTCCAGCGTATGGGTGGAGATGACGATGGCCTTGTAAGGGGCCATGCGGGCAATCAGGGCCCGAACCGCGCGCTTCTGGTTTGGATCGAGCCCATCAGTCGGCTCATCGAGGATGAGTACGGGCGGGTCGTGGATCAGCGCGGCCGCAAGCCCAACGCGCCGGCGATAGCCCTTGGACAAGGAGCGAATGGTCTGGGCCGACACTGAGTGGATACGGGCATCGGCGGTGACACGATCGACGGCGTCTCCCAGCGTAGCCTTCGCCACCCCACGGGCAGATCCGACAAAACGGAGAAACTCGGGCGGCGTCATGTCGAGATAAAGCGGTGCGCCTTCGGGAAGATAACCAAGGTTTGCCTGCGCATCGCGGCGGTTCGTGACGATGGAATGCCCCTCCAGCAGGACGTCGCCTTCGTCAGGCTCAAGAACGCCTGCAATCATGCGCATGGTTGTGGACTTGCCCGCGCCGTTCGGCCCGAGAAAGCCAACCACTTCGCCTCTGGCGACGGAGAAGGTAATCTTGTCGACCGCCGTCTTGGAGCCAAACCGACGTGTCAGGCCTTTAATGTCGAGCATGGGCTTGAAATACCGGGCTTTGTTCGCGGTGGCCAGAGGCGGCACAGCGCCCCAACATTAAAATCGAGCTATATCTTTGAGCAAGGCAGCGGCTGCCGCTTCAACAAGCTTTCGCCCATCCTCTGCATTGGACTGTGTGGGGTCAGACCCGATCCGGCCATCGGGGAAATCGGCCCGGTACTGGACCGCGTCGCCAATCCGGCCCATGGGGGCGATCTTCGGCGACATCTCGACATCGGATTTCTGGTGCTCGGGATAAGCGTAGTAGGTGACCGAGACCTCAGACGCCGTGGCGTGCATGCCATGGCCGGTCGGGTAGAGCTTTTTGTAGAGCGTCTCCACGGTTTTGTAGTCCCACCAGTTCACGCGCCGAAGCGTGAGACCCGGGCGGTTATCCTCGCCCCGCGGATCAAAGCTGCGCTGGGCGTGAATCTCGGAGAAGGCGGCTTCGATAGTCGCAATGTTCCCGCCATGGCCGTTGAACCAATAGAGCTTCTCAAAGCCATGACGCACCAGCGAGTTGGTCCAGTCCAGCATGGAGGCGATCATCGTGGACGGTCGCAATGTGATCGAGCCCGGAAAGCCGAGATGATGCTGGGCGCAGCCGACATTGAACGTTGGGCCGACGAGAATATCGTTCGGCGCAGTCTTCTCGGCGTGATGGGCAATGATCTCAGGACACAGCGCATCGGTGCCGATGAAGCCGTTCGGCCCATGCTGCTCCATGGAGCCGATGGGGATGACGATGGCTTTGGACTGCTCAAGACGCGCAGCGATTTCCGGCCAGGTGGAGAGTTGTAAAAGCATGATCGACCCCTAAACGCGTTGCGGCAGCTTTAGCAGGTAATCGTCAGGAAGAAGAGGAAAGGTGTCGGGCAGCAGATGGAACAGGCGCCCCAGGGGGCTGGGGGGGCTGATGGGTCTGGGATGCCTGCAAAAGCTCCACCGCCCGACACACACAACCTCGACTCACGTCAAGGCCGCAATGAGAAGGTAATGCGGCCATTGTGCGGCGCCTACTTAAGTCGCTGTAATGGGTTAACGGGGCTTGCCGGACCGTGCACTTCGCGCTCAAATCGGGGCGATGGCAAAGATCAATATGCTGCATCCCGAGCCTCCGGCACAGGTGGTTGCGTTCCACCGGCTGGAGATGGGTCCGATCCTCGATGTCTATGGCCGAATGGTCGCGACCGGCGAAGCGCGCGACTATGCCATCGGCATGCACGACGATCGCGCGATCTTCGCCATTTTCCGCCGCACCGCAGAACAGCCGACCTGGCGGATTGAGAAGGTCCCGGCCCTCGCCCGCAAGCAGGGACAGTTCGTGGTCTACGGATCCGCCGGACAGGTGCTGAAACGCGGGAATGACCTGAAGACCGTCCTGCGCGTGTTTGACCGCAAGCGCTTCATCGTCGTCGATTAAGCGCGATACAGATCAGGTCTCGGCGGGGTTTGGCAGCGCGTAGATGTCGCGCTCCGGCCCGTCGGGAAACCTCTCTCTGGCGATGACGACGCCATTCAGCTTTCGGGCGAGATTGTGCGCCGGCTCGTTATCGTCATCCATATGGGTCTCAACCACGTCCCACCCCAGCACATCATAGGCGAAAGTGATGACGGCCCGTGACGCCTCAAGTGCGAAACCCTTCCGACGCGCCGCCGGGATGATCCACCATGTCAGTTCGGAGCGTGGCCAACCTTCAGGCCAGACAATCCCGCACCCACCGACCATGGCCGCGTTTTCGCGGCATTCGAGCGACCACATGCCATAGCCACGCAGGCTCCAGCTCCAAAGATCAGCGGCAAGTTTACGCCATGCGAGGTGGGGTGGAAGCGGTCCGCCATACGCGGCGGAGCTTTCTGCATCGGCGTAGAAATCGCGATAGGTGCTGAAATCTTCCGCTTGAGGCGCTCTGAGCAAAAGGCGGTCTGTGTTGATTTCGGGTATCTGCATGGCGGGCATTTATCGAACATCCGGGCGGACGTCGACCGGATCGCTCAAGATACAAAAAGCCCCGGACCAGAGGCCCGGGGCTTTCGGTAATCGTCTATCGTCAGCCGCTAGTCGCGCGACATGAAGGACAGGATGATCGTGAACATGTTGTAGAACATGATGAAGAAGTTCAGCGCGCCCCAGTTTGTCATCACGGCCATAGACCGCTGGTCGCCGGCAAACTGGAAGTAGCCTCTTTTCAGCTCCTGCGTTTCCCAGGCAATGAGGCCGGCTGACAGAAGCAGCACAGCCAGCATGATGCCGGTTTCCATCATGCCAGACGGCGGGAAGAAGAAGCTGATCAGCGACAGGCCGATCACGCCCCAGAGCGCCATGATCAGGAAAGTTCCCATCGGACGCAGGTCACGTTTGGTCGTGTAACCGAACAGCGAGAGCGCACCGAAGGCCGTCGAAGTGACAAGGAACGCCTTCGTGATCGTCAGGAAGTCGACCGACATGGCTTGTCCGGCGCGGCTGGAAAGCTCGGCCCCGGATGTGGCCGCCATGACCCAGATGCCAAGGCTTGCGCCCAGAAGGGAAACAATCGCCCAGTAAACAACCGCCGACCCGAGGGGTGACGGGTTACGCATCGCGAAAGCGGAGAAAAGAATCAGGGCAATCGGTCCGAATTGCACAACGAAGATGAGCGGTGTGCCAAACACAAGCTGCGTCAGCGGCTCAACAGTCCCCACAAGGAACGCGATGAGACCGGCAAGACCGATGCCGAGGGCCAGTTTGTTGTAGACCCCGAGCATGAAGCTGCGGAGACCCTGGTCTACGGACATGTCCATGGTTCCGGCGTTTCCGCCATTCGCCAAAGACCGGTTGAAATCGTTCATAACAATCCTCTTTGCAGTTGCCCGCGGATTTTGACGCGGATCGACACCAAATATGGGTTCTCCCTGCGTGAATCTCAAGGAAAACCGGTTGTCGGAGCATCGTTGACGCCCCTAAATGAAAGATTGACCTAATTGAGGGGAATTCATGGGAATGGAACTGCGTGATTTGGGGCGAACGGGCCTCAAAGTGACTTCGTGCTGCCTGGGAACAATGACCTGGGGCCAGCAGAACACCGAAGAAGAGGGCCACGCCCAGATGGATTACGCGCTGGAGCGCGGCGTGACATTCTGGGACACCGCCGAAATGTACTCGGTTCCGCCCAAGCCGGACACGCAGGGCTCAACCGAGCGGATCATCGGCACTTGGCTGAAAAAGACCGGCAAACGTGAGGACATCATCCTCGCGACCAAGATTTGCGGCCTGTCGCGCAACACATGGACCCGCGATGGCGATGTCGAATGGACGCGCCAGACCAAGGACCAGATCGACGAAGCGGTCGGGAAAAGCCTGAAACGTCTTCAGACCGACTATATCGACCTTTACCAGATGCACTGGCCAGATCGGCCTGTCCCACTGTTTGGGAATGCGATCCCGGCCAAGGCCTACACCTATCCGTTCGAGCCGTTCGAAGACATTCTCGACCATCTGAACCAGCACGTAAAAGCGGGCCGGATCCGCCATATCGGGCTTTCAAACGAGACGCCCTACGGGACGATGCGCTTTCTGGCCGAAAGCAATGCGCGCGACCTGCCACGCGTTCAGTCAATCCAGAACGTCTACAATCTGGTGAGCCGCAAGTTCGAGGAAGGGCTCGATGAAATCGCGCTGCGCGAACAGGTCGGCCTGCTGGCCTATTCCCCACTCGGTCAGGGCTACCTGACCGGCAAGTATCGCGATGGCGCAGTTCCCAAGGGCTCCCGCAAGGAACTGTTTGACCGGTTGCAGCGCTATGAAGGCCCGCGCGCTGAGGAAACCATCAACGCCTATGTCGATCTGGCGAAGAAATTCGGTGTCGATCCGTCGCAATTCGCCATCAAGTTTTGCGATACGCGCCCGTTCACGACCTCGACGATCATCGGCGCGACGACCATGGAACAGCTTGCGATCTGTATTGATGCCTTTGATCTGGAATGGACCGAAGAGATGGAGACCGAAGTCAACGCGCTCCACCTGGCGCAACCTTCGCCTTGTCCCTGATGAGTCGAGCATTTGACTTCAGAATTCTGCATGCAAATGTGAGCAATCAGCCCGGTGTTTCCACCGGGCTGAATATTAGGAGTTGAAGACTATTTAGGGGACAATAGGGATGGCAGACGCTTCCGAATACGAAGCCAATATCAAGACGTATGCAAACGGGTACAACCAGAAGGCAGCAGAGAAAATAGTGGGGCATTTGGGGATCGCCTTACGAAACAGAGACAGCTCTCTGGTTTCCTGCTCGGATCAGGGCGAACTGGATCGCGTGCGTGAAAAATGGTGCCGGGGAAAGCTCGGCCTGGCGCAAACATCGCCAGACATCGACGCCGGCATCGCGGCAATTTGCGAAAGAATGAAACCCGAAGGTGGGAACAAGTCCCGGGTGACGTTCTATTATTTGCTGGCCGAACACTTCAACAAGCTCGACGCGCTGGCAGGCTGACCGCGAACGCTCGAGTTTATGGATGGCCCGGCCGGATATGGCCGGGCTTTTCAATTCAGGTCCAACGGGTCAAACACACGCCATGCTTCGCCTGTTCGCTGCGCTGCCCGTCCCGGAAGACGTCGCTGACGCGCTCATCCCGACCCAGAAAAACCTGACCGGCGCGAGTTGGCGCCCGGTCCGGAACTTCCATGTCACGCTGCGCTTTTTCGGCGAGATCGAAAACGGCCTCGCCATGGCGCTCGACGAAGAGATTGCGAACGTCAGCCCGCCGCCAATACAGATCGCGATTGACGGGGTTGGCTGGTTTGGCCGCCGCGAGCCTCGCTCGGTCTGGGCGCGGGTCCGGGCAACGGGCGGTCTCACCGAACTTGCCGGGGCCTGCGAACGGGCCGCACGGCGCGTCGGCCTGCCCCCGAAAAAACGGCGATTTACACCGCACATCACACTCGCCTACTGCCATGGGACGCCGCTCAGCGACGCCATGGCATGGACCGAACGCCATCAGGATCTTGCGGCCGGCCCTTGGATGGCGGATTGTTTTCACATGTATTCCAGCCATCTCGGGCGCGGTCCCAGCGTCTACACCGCCGAGGCCGACTATCCGCTGCGCTAAGCGCATGCGGGACTGGTCACAGCCGCAAGTTCGGCTTGATGGTCGCCCCACCCGGCGCTATAGCGCCTTCATCCAGTCCGTGTGCCGCTATAGCTCAGCTGGTAGAGCATCGCATTCGTAATGCGGGGGTCAGGTGTTCAAGTCACCTTAGCGGCACCACCGGCCTTCAAAGATCAGTCATCATCGGAGGCATAGTCGAGCGGCGGCCCGATGGCACCGGCCACTTTATTGCTGACCGAGCTGACGCCTTCTGTATCGTCGACCGGCGCGGGCAGCGCGATCGTGCGCCCGGCTTCCAGTTCACGGCCAAAGGATTCGTGGCGCGCGTGGATCAGATCGCCAACATCGCCAAAGGCATAAACAAGACGCGCCCAGTCCTTGGCATCATAGTCGAACGCGCCGCCG
The DNA here is from genome assembly GCA_039818545.1 of Pseudomonadota bacterium. Taxonomy (GTDB): domain Bacteria; phylum Pseudomonadota; class Alphaproteobacteria; order Caulobacterales; family Hyphomonadaceae; genus JANQQC01. The sequence continues at coordinate 299 of JBCBTR010000057.1, read as the reverse complement.
CGAGGATCGATATCGGACCAGTCCGCTTCGCGCGACGCGGTGGTCGCCATGCGCGCCCAGCGGTCGGCCTCGGGCTTGTCGCCATAGCCTTTCAGGGCGCGCTCCATCAGCAGGCAGAGGCGGGCGGTGGGTTTTTCCTCGACCAGCAGGGCGAGTGATTTGACTCCACCAATCCAGTCCTTTGCATCAATAGCGACTTCCGCCTTCAGGATGCGGCTTTCACGGTGCAGCGGATTGGCGGCTGCAAGCGCTGTCAGCCGGCGCGCGATCACTGCGGGCGATGCATCCGGATCAAGCCG
>JBCBTR010000056.1:0-11728 GCA_039818545.1 Pseudomonadota bacterium | reverse complement strand
CCTATGGAAGCGCCCTATGAAGTGCGCGACTATATTGCGTCCTATCTCGCCCGGCTGGTGGAAGGCGTCACGGCCGCAGACGAGACGCCGATCCGTCGCCGGCTTGCTTCAAGCACCCGGCGCTAGCGCTCGTCGCCGAGACGGCTGGCCGGAGCACCTTCAATCATCACGCTGGACGCGCCGTCTGGGGCGGCACCTGTCTCACCGCTTGCAACGAGGCGCACGGCTGGTTCGCCGTTCACGAAGACACTCGGGATGATCTCATAGGTGCGCGGGTCGCAGGCCGATACATCTGACAGGCGCAGCATGGGTCTACCCTCAGTGAAAACGTTGGAGCTGCCGGTTGCGATGCAAGGGGGCGGTGGCGCTACGCCGTCTGAGGTCTCCGGCTCGGCATGCGCGCCAATGCCAAGGACGATGCAGAGCACGATGGGTGTCAGAAACGTTTTCATGAATCCGTCCTGCCGCCCGAATGCGACGTGGATATGGCAGGCTAGATAGAGAGGCCGGGCGGGGCGAGTTCGGCGAGTTCTTCAATCTGCGGCTTGGGTGTCGGGATGACCTTGCGCTTGTCGAGATCGAAAGTGACGGCGACCGCTTCGCTGGTCACCCAGGGCAGGCCCGTTTCCGGGTCCATCACCCAGTGCACCAGCGAATGCACTTTCTCGCCGGTCTCACCAAGGCTGGTGCGGACCTCGAACCGGTCGCCGGCACGGGGCCAGCGGCGATAGACGAGACGATACTCCAGCACGGCAGCGCCCATCCGAACGCCCTCGCCAGCAGCCTCTGCAATACTCTGACGCCACTCATGGAGGAGATTGGGGACCGAATCTGAAATCCGCCCCATGAAATGTTCCGGGCGCATCCGGCCATTCAGGTCGCAATGCCCGGGCGGGACAGCGCCCATGCCGATCGTTGGTGCCCCGATCTTGTCGGCTTCCTCCACGGTCGCTTCGGTCAGCGGGCGAAAGGGGCCATTCGGATCGACACTGCGCGGGGCCGTCGCCTCGGGTTCCGCTTCAGTGAGGCGTTCGAGCGCGACCCGGCTGCGCGAGGACCATGGGAACGGCTTGGCGCTGCCAGCTTCTGCATGGATGACGCGCGTGCGAAAAGCAGCGGCGGTGCTGCCATCGCTATGCTGCATCTCCTGATAGATCACCGCGTCGCTCTCGCCGATTTCCAGCACCTGTGCGGTCATTGTCAACGGACGGCCGGGCAGCGCTTCCCGCATGAAACGAATATGCTGGTCCGCCGGGATGAGCGTGGACGGCGTGTTGGCGCTGAAAGCGTGCGGCATGTCGATCCTGGCAGCGAAGACAGCCAGCCCTTCCATCGCCTTCTCGACATAGACGCGCACATTCATGTGCCCCATCTCGTCGCAATCCCATTGGTTCGCGATGCCCCGCCACACAGTGATCATCAGTCAGTTCTCTCCGTGCAGCCCGGCTGGTCGAGGCGCGGCGTCAGGCGGGCCTCGGCGACCGGTGTTCCCTCATTGAAGAATTGCAGGCGCAACGCGTTATTTTCCATAGTGTAGACGACCTGATCGCCGGAAGGCTCGCAGGCTGCGGCATCGTCCGGACCGGTGGTCAGACGTTCATTGGCATCGACCCAGCTCTCCAGAGGGGCCGGCATGTGCCAGCCCGAACAGCCACTTTCCGGATATTCGACGATAAAGCCGGGCTCGCTCGGCCAGATGGCGATCTGCCGGGCAGGGCCGTCCTCCGGGATCGTACATCCGGCCCATCGTGTTTCACGCTCGGCACTCATCAGGCCGATTGGACTCGCAGAAGCGATCCCGGCGCAGACAAGCGCCGCAGGTATCAGGGTGACGGGTTTCACGTGGCGCAGGCCCGGCACAGGCCGCGTGCTTCGATGACAGCGCGGCTGACCTTGAAGCCAGCGGCGTGGGTTTCTTTATTGAGTGCTTCGGTGGTGCCGAGCGCGTGAAGCTCTTCCGCCGCGCCGCACCGGTCGCAGATCATGAAGACCGCAGAATGATTATGACTGGCATGACCACACGCGACATAGGCGTTGAGGCTCTCAATCTTGTGGGCGAGGCCGACATCCTGAAGGAAGTCGAGCGCGCGATAGACGGTTGGTGGCTTGGCCGAGCCCTCGCCGTCCAGATTGGCCAGCAGGTCATAGGCCTTGGAGGGTTCGGGATTTTCCAGCAGCAGGCGCAGCACCTTGCGGCGGATCTTCGTCATGCGCTGGCCGCGCGCTTCTGCGAGCGCTTCTGCTTCTGTGAGAAACAGATCGACGTCCTGCGGGCTGCAGGGCGTATTCGCGTGGGTATGAGCGTGCTGGCTCGACATGAGGGTAATGTCGTGTGTTTCGGGCCGAATTGGAAGGGTTTGCGCAACCGGAAGTGCCTGAACCTGACTATTCAGCACCGCCGGAGGCCGCTGCCCATACGTAGTCTCACGAGGTTGGGCGCATGCGCCGCGCGGCTCCGGGACGCGCGACCAAGACGCCAATATCTCCCCCCGAAACAACCCCCTAATGAGGAGGCAACAGAGCTTCAACCGAAGGGGAAAGACCCATGAAACACCAACTGCTTGCTGCGCTTACCGCCCTTAGCCCGCTGATCGTGCCGGCTGGCATTGCGGCGGCTGAAGACAATCCCTGGATGATCCGTGGTCGTGTGATCGCCGTGCTGCCGGATGAGTCCGCTGACCTGTCCGTCGCGGGTACGGCATTGCCTGGTAGCGTTGATATCGGCGACCAGTATGTGCCGGAACTCGACATAACTTACTTCTTCAACGAGCACATTGCCGCCGAGCTGATCCTCGCCGTGACACCGCACGATGTGAAAGCAGTCAACGTGACCGTTCCGGGCGCGCTGGACAATGCCACTGTCGATCTCGGCGATGTCTGGCTTCTGCCACCGACCCTGACGCTGCAATATCACTTCCGGCCGAATGACCAGTTCAAGCCGTATGTCGGCGCTGGTGTGAACGCGACCTTCTTCTTCAACGAAGACGAGGGCGCAGTGGCCGACGGGATTGATTATGACCCAAGCGTCGGTTTCGCCCTGCAGGCGGGCGTCGATTATGACCTCGACGGCGTTCCGGGGGGCTGGGCGCTCAATGCTGACGTCAAGAAAATCTGGATCAATCCGGATGTGACCGTCGATTTCGGGACTGCGCTCGGTGCGACTGTCGATGCCGAGGTGGATATCAACCCGCTCGTGGTCGGCCTTGGCCTCGCTTACAAATACTAGCCTGACTGACTAAAACTCTCCCCAGTCTTGGCTGGTTTTATCTGGGCGGATCGCGGGAGGCGGTCCGCCCTTCTTTTTTGTCCGGAACCCCACGTTCGGCGGGTGTTCTAATGGTTAAGCTCTTGTTAACCAAAAACTTCTTGCCGATGAGAACAAAAGCAGAATATAAGGGAGAACAAGAACGGAGCAGGAACATGATCAAGTCGGCAAATTTTCGGGGCGCGTCAGGAACGGCCTATTCTTTCAAGCGCGTGAATCCGGATTCGCCTTGGGCAAGAGAGTCGGGCGTGGCCCTGTTTGCGGCCCCTGACGCATTTGGGTGGCGCATTATCCGCATGGTCGAAGTGTCAGGCCGGGAACATGATGTTCGCCCGCTCTGGGCCCATGCCGATGCTGAGCGTTACGGCGCGACCGCTGTGTTCGTCCTGCCCGCCGATGGCCGGACCCTGCGCCGGGGCATTCTCACCGATCTCTCCGAGGGCCTGACGCCTGTCTGCGCAACCGAACTCGGTCTCGCCGTTGCGGCCTAACGACCCTGCTCAAGGCGCGTATCATACCAGCGCTCGACATTGGCCTCGACCATGTCGAGCGGACGCGGCCCCGGCGAGAGGATCACGGTGTGGAACTCCGCCAGGCTGAAGCGGTCCTGCAACACGGTCTCTGATCGCGTTCTCAAATCCCGAAACGCTTCCATGCCGACAAAGGCAGCGGCCGCTTCACCCGGGCGCGCGCTGATCCGGTCGGTCAGACGCGCGGCTGTATCGGCGTCGACGCCGGCTGTGTCCGTCAGATAATCGATGGCGGCCCTCCGCGAGACCCGGTTCAGGTGGATATCAATGTCGACGATGGCCGCTGCGGCATTGATGAGGCGCGCCTGTAGCAGGCCAATCCTGTCTCGTGATGTGCCGCTGCGCCTGTTTAGCTCCGTGGCAAGTTCCAGCGCATAGGCGGCCCAGCCGGACTCAAAACCCGTATGCGCGCTTGCAAGCCGGATCGCGGGCTGGCTTGGCTCCGCGATGGCGGCATACATGAGATGACGGCCTGGCCATGTCTCTGCCCGCAGCTGTGCCGCGTAGAGCGGATCATCCGGCAGGGCTGCTTCCATGTTCAGGAACACCCGCCCCGGTGCGGACCGGTCGAGCGCTGCGCGCTGATAAGACAGTGGCGGCCGGTAAGGCGTCAAAACCGGGTCCAGCGCGACAAGGGACACGCCTGAGGCGGTGGCAACCCCGTCGACGAGCCGCTCGCTTGTCGACCGCCACACCGCGATGTCGTTGCGCAGGGCGGGCAGGGGAGATGCTGGAAGCTCAGACTCTGCTGGGACCGGCAGGGCAAGCACAGGCTCCTCCGGTTCGGGAGGCCGTACTGCAATGGCAATCCTGTCTCGAAACACACCGTCTTCAATCTCGGCTGCGTCCAGATCGGCCAGAAGCGCGTTCTTCAGAGCGGTGGCCGAAACCTGCGCAATCGAACGCAGGCCGGTCGGCTCGATGTCTCGTGTTGCATGGAAGGCGAGCGCGGCGAGATAGTACTGTCGGCCATTGCCGAGCGCCCAGACGCCCGGCTCTTCCGGGGCCGCGACGGTCAGCGCATTGGCGGTGGCGCGCAGACGGGCATAGGCGGGCAGAACGTCGCTCTCGAGAATGCTCCGGGCATTCCGCGCGATGGCGGCCGCTTCTTCGGGGGAGAAGTCCAGCCCGGAGAGCCAGCCATCCAGCGTGGTGAGCAGTGGGTGCACGTCCGGCGGCGTGTCCCCCATCGTGGCGGCTGATCGCTCGATCGCGCGTAGGAGCGGTTCAGGCGGGGAGATCCCGGCATTGGCGTCGGCGACAAGGCGGCGGCGCTCATCCTCGATCTCATCGGCGAGCTGCAGGAGCCGGGCAAGATAGGCTTCAGCCTCTCCAGTGGTCCGGACGGTCTGCACCTGAAGCAGCAGGAATGGGGTTTCCAGATACGATCCCGAGATATGGTCGACCACATAGGGCTGAGCTTCATCCAGCGTGGCACGGCCAAATCCGAAGGCGGCGATCCGTTCAGCCCGCAAATGAGCGGCGCGCACGACGTCGAAATGCAGGCGCAGGCTGGTGGTCTCCGGCGGGAGGGCGGCGCGATCAAGGCGGTGAATGCGTTCCAGCCGTTCCAGCCGGCTTCGCTCGAAGGCGGCCTGGGAGCGATCTTCCAGCCGCCGGTTGGCAGCTTCGCGCACCTCCGGATCGGCCACGCCAATGCTTGCCGCAAGTTCTGGCCGGTCGGCGATCTCCTCGGTGCTGAGCTGGCTTAAAAACGTCCCCATATCGCGCAGTGTCTTGCGCGAACCGCCATCCTCGCTGTCCTCTGGCGTGCAGCTTGCAGCGAGAAGCGCTGTCATAATGACGGGCAGCCATCTCAGGCAGTCTGTCGGGCGGGGGTAGGGCATGCCTTACTGTGCCGGGAATTTGCGGCCTCCGGCAAGCTGCAATCCTCGGGTGCAAGCGGTTGTCCGCCCCGGCTATTTCCGTTAACGACACGCGACCAAGAAATGGAGCTTCCTGTGGACCAATCTCCCGCCGGCCAACAAGGCCCGGAACTGACCGGAAACGTCTTGTTTTACCAGCAGCCCGAGCCGCTGTCCCCTGAACAGCATGGCGCGCTCGGCGTTCGCCAGATCCAGCAGCCCTTCGAGTTCCTCCGCCGGGCACACGCTGTGCCCGTCACCGTGACGGAATTCGGCATGGCTGCCGGGGCATATCCGATTATCTTTGTCGGCGATGACCGCACACCAATCGTCGCCATGGGCGTCGCGCAGGGCCAGAACCTGTTCGTCACCGATCAGGGCCTGACCGATCCGGATTTCTATGTGCCGGCCTTTGTTCGCCGCTATCCGTTCGTGTTCGCGTCCGATCAGAACAATGACCGGCTCCTGCTCTGCGTCGATCGCAAGGCTCCCATGGTCTCAGACCAGCCGGAGATCCCATTCTTCGACAATGGTCAGCCGACGCAGTTCACGCAGGACGCGATCGAGTTCTGTTCGGAGTTTGAGCGTCAGCGCCGCGCGACGACGGAATTCACCGACATCATCAAGAAGTTCGACCTGTTCGAAGAGAAATCCGTCTCCTTCCAGCCACGCGATGCGCAAGGCAACGAGTCGGGCGACCAGCAGAAGATCGCTGACTACTGGGCGGTCTCCGAAGAGAAGCTCAACGCGCTCAGCACCGAGGATTATATGGAGCTGAAGAACAATGGAGCGGTCGGCGCGATTTATGCCCACCTCGTTTCGCTGATGAACTGGCAGCGCATTATCCAGCGCGCCATTCGCGCGAATGCGGCCCGCCAGCAGGCTGGCAACGCCTGATCCGGCGCAGTCTCTAAGATCGGAAAGGGCGGTCCTTGCGGGCCGCCCTTTTTCGTTGCGGGTTGGAAACGTCAGGCGAATGCCATTGCGGCCATGAGATAGCAGATCGCGGCGGCGAGCGAGCCAAGCGTGCGGACGTGATTCCACCGCGTCCAGACCCGGCCATATGTCTCCCAGTAGGCGACTGTGTCCTCGGCCGCGTGATCCATGCGATCGAGCCGCTCATTCATCGGCACATTTCCGGCGATGGTGACGAGGATCACAAAGGGGAGGTAGATCGCTGCTGCCGCAATGAGCCACATGGCCCCCGCACCAGCGAGGACGAAGTAGGCATAGGCGGCGAGGGCCAGTGAGACCGGCCCGAGGCCAAGCAACAGAATGACAAAGACCGACCGGAAAACCGTGCGGTTGATCATCTGCATGGACTGTGCGCCGCTGGCTGGCGTTGCCATGACAAGCCCGCGCATCACGAAGTCCGAGAAAGATTGGAAGACGCCTGCCACAAGGGCGCTTGAAAGGCCGGCCAGCAGGCAGGCATGGATGATCCAGTCCGGGGTCATGATGTACTCCTTGAGGTTGGGTTGTGTCAGGCGGCGGCGCGCGCGCCCATGTGCTGCGCGCGGGCGATCCAGCCTTTAATCTTGTCTGCTGAGGCGAGTTTCACCGAGCCGAGCTGGACGACGTTCCGGGATTTGATGCCGCAGAAACCGAGCACCTGGTTCTTCATCACGCGCCGGGCGGGCCAGCCATAAATGAAGGTATCCAGCAGCGGCGGCGTGTCTGAGGTGATGATCGTGTCAGCGGTCTTGCCGGTCAGCAGCTTGTCCCACGCCACGCCCTTGGTGTGATAGTTGAAGCCGAAGCCCGGTGTCAGTCCCCTGTCGATCACAGCCTTCGCCCTGGTCGGCATCGCCCCCCACCAATAGGGATGAACGATCAGGACATGGTCCGCCCAGCCAATGTTTTCCTGCCATTGCAACAGATCAGGCTCCAGCGGCGGTGGGGTCTCGTCATAGCCCTCAAAATCTGTGGCGAATTCCATGTCGTGCAGGTCCATGCGGCGCGATTCACCGCCGGCTTTTGCGACCCCGGCCTCGTAAGCATCAGCGATTCCTGAGCAGAGCGAGCTGGCTTTCGGGTGAGCCACCCAGATGAAAACGCGTTTTGTCATGGCCATCTCCTTTGTCTTGACGCCGTGTAAAGTTGACATCGTGTCAATTGGTTGGTGATTGACATCATGTCAAGTGAAAACCCGACAACACGCGAGCGCATTCTCAAGGCGGCCTGGCAGCTTCTGGAGGCGGACCCCGGCGGTGGGGTCCGGATGAGTGACATTGCCAAGGCGGCAGGGATCAGCCGTCAGGCGGTCTATCTTCACTTCCCGGCACGGGCGGACCTTCTGGTGGCAGCGACCCGTTACATCGATGAGGTGACAGAGGCCGACGTGCGTCTTGCGCCAAGCCGGGCGGCAAAGACTGGGCGGGAGCGGCTTCCTGCCTATATCGAGGCGTGGAGCAACCATATTCCGGAAATCCACGGCGTCGCGAAGGCGCTGATCGCGATGCAGGAAACTGACGAAGCGGCACGCGTGGCATGGGCGGATCGGTTGGCGGCGATCCGGCACGGCTTCGAGGCGGCCGTTCGCGCGCTCAAGTTGGATGGGGACCTGACGCTGGACTATTCAGAGACCGAGGCTGTCGACCTGCTCCTCACGCTGATTTCGGTCGAAACCTGGGAAAGCCTGACGGTTCAGTGCGGCTGGACGCAGGAGCGATTTATCGCATCCATGCAGGCACTGGCGGCGCAAACGCTGATCGTGCCGGGCAAAGAATAGTCTGCCTGCGCGATGACTTGTCGCTCACATTCTCGCGATCAGGCTGCCATATTGTGAGTAGCCCCGATATGTGGGGCGCAACTGTGTTATCGGGAGCGCTTCATGCGGTTCATTCTTGGTCTTGTTTTCGCGCTGATCGCGATCACCGCGCCGGGCCTTGCGCAAGGCGCTGATCTTCGTGCCGAGGCGCGCCTCATCACCGAGCGCGCGCAGGCGATGCCGGGCGAAACAGTTTATCTCGGGCTTGAACTCGTCATGGACCCGGACTGGCATGTCTACTGGCTGAATGCCGGCGATGCCGGCCTGCCGCCTGAGATCATCTTCGAGGAACAGCCCGCCGCCGAGATCGGCGAGTTTCTCTGGCCGATCCCGCATCTCCTGCCCGTCGTCGAGGGCGAGATCATGGATTATGGCTATGACGACCGCATCGTTCTGCCATTCCCTGTCACCGTACCCGCAGATGCGACAAGCGAAATCCGCTTCGATGGCATCGCCGATTATCTGATCTGCAAGGATATCTGCATTCCGGAAAGCCAGCCGGTGTCGCTCACCCTGCTGGTCGGCGATGAGCAGATCCCGGACCTTGTGGGCGGCGAAGCGATCACGCAAGCCATCGGCCAAACGCCATCTCCCTTCACCGGAGAGATCGTCATCGACCGCTCTGCCGAGCCATGGCGGATGAGCCTTGCGCCTGAGGCCAGTGACTTCGAGGGCGATGTCCGTTTCTTCCCGCACCAGCATGAAATCGTCCACTCCGCCGCCCAACCCTTCAGCACGGGCGAGCGCGGCCTGACCCTCTCGCTGACCCCTTCGGGCGACGGCGAGCCGGACGCGCCGCTGGAAGGCGTGATCGTGGTCGAGGCCAGCGATGGCACGCGGACAGGATACGAGGTTTCAGCTGAGCCGGGCACCGTCCTGCCGGGCACGTTCGGCTCTGCACCCGCCAGCGCAGGCATCAACATCCTTGCCATTATGGGGCTCGCCCTACTGGGCGGGCTGATCCTCAACCTGATGCCCTGCGTGCTGCCGGTCCTGTCCATCAAGGCGATCGGCATGGTCAACGCTGCCACAAAGGGCGACGACGCGCATCTGCGTGCGCATGGCCTCTGGTACACGGCCGGCGTTGTTCTCTCCTTCGCGGCGACGGCGGGCGTGTTCGTCGCGCTGCGCGGGGCCGGCGAATTCGTCAGCCTTGGCTTCCAGCTGCAATATGCGCCAGTCGTGGCGGCGCTGGCGCTCGTCATGTTCGTGATCGGGCTCTGGCTGCTGGGCGTGTTCGAGCTTGGTACATCCGTTCAGGGGGTCGGCTCAGACCTTGCCTCAAAGCAGGGCTCAACCGGTGCTTTCTTCACTGGCGTTCTCGCCGCTGTCGTCGGCGCGCCGTGCGTTGGGCCTTTCCTGGGCGTCGCGCTTGGCTCAGTGCTGACCCAGCCGGCACCTGCCGTCTTCATCGTCTTCATGCTGATGGGCCTCGGTCTTGCGCTGCCGTTCCTCGCGCTTAGCTTCGCGCCCGGCCTGCACCGCTTCCTGCCCAAGCCCGGCGCATGGATGGAGCGGCTGAAGCAGTTCTTCGCCTTCCCGATGTTTCTCACCGCTGTCTGGCTGCTCACGGTTCTCGGCGATCAGGCCGGGCAGGGCGCTGTCACGGCGACCATTCTCGGTGCGACCCTTGTCGGCTTCGGCGTCTGGGCGCTCAGCACGGCGGGCGGGCGTTTGCGGATCGCCGGCATGGCGGTCGGGTCAGCGGCGCTCGTCGCAGGGCTCTATTATCCGGTTCAGGCCGCCCTTGGCGGATCGCCCGGCACGAGCGGGGCCGCCTATGCGGAGTCGGCGGAGTTCCCGACCGAGCCGTGGAGCCCGGCGCGCGTCGATGCGCTTCTGGCCGAGGGCAAGGGCGTCTTCGTCGATTTCACGGCGACGTGGTGCGTCACCTGTCAGGCGAACAAACGCACCACGCTCGAGCGCAACGACGTGCGTCAGGCCATGGCTGACAATGACATCGTCTTTCTGGTGGCAGACTTCACCAATAAAGATGATGTGATCGCCGCCGAGCTGAAAAAACATAGCCGTCCCGGCGTGCCGATGTATCTTCTCTATGGACCCGGCGAGACCGAACCGAAGCTGTTGCCGCAGATTCTCTCGCCCGGCTTGATGATCAACGAGATCGAAGCTCTGACGAGCTGACATCTCCCCGTGAAGGAGTGACATTCATGATCAACCGCAGACACTTTAGCATCGCTGCCGGCATGGCCGCCGCCGTGGCGCTGACCGCAGGCGCGCTGATCGCCTCAACCGCCTCGGCCACGCCAGCCTCCGATATCGGCGCGGCGGCTCCGGCCTTTACGGGCGTGACGGCCTCTGGCGAGACAGTGTCCCTGTCCGATTATGCCGGCCAGACGGTCGTGCTGGAGTGGACCAATCATGACTGCCCCTTCGTGAAGAAGCACTATGCCGAACCGCATCTGAACATGCAGACGCTGCAAAGCGGTGCAGCCGAGGCTGATACGGTCTGGTTTCAGGTGATTTCCTCCGCGCCGGGCAAGCAGGGTTACGTGTCTGCCGAGGAAGCCATCGCCCTGAATAAGCAGCGCGGCGCAACGCCGGCAGGCGTGATCCTTGATTCGACCGGCGAGATTGGCCGGGCCTATGATGCGAAGACCACCCCGCACATGTACGTCATCGATGGCGAGGGCCTGCTGCAATATGCGGGCGCGATCGACTCGGTCCGTTCTGCCAAGCCAGCCGATATTCCGGACGCCGAAAACTATGTGATGGCGGCGCTCGATAGCGTTGCCGCAGGCGAGCCTGTGGCGACCGCGACAAGCAAGGCCTATGGCTGTTCGGTCAAGTATTAGGCGACGGTCGCTACCGGATAAGCCACGCTCAGCAATTGCCGTGCGTCTCGCACATGTATTCCCCGGCGACAGAATTCCGGCGTACGAGAGGGTGGCTCAGGGTATAACTGATATCGCGCCGTCCCGGCTTGAGCGAGACCTGCATGCTGGGCGACAGGCGCTGCGCGTTCGCCTCGACAAAAGCTGCGCGCAGCTGCGGACAATAGGTGTTGATCGCCGCGCCCGTTTCATCACTCAGTTGGTTGGTCAGCGTCCGGTAGATCTCTGCCGGGAATTTCTCGCCATGGAACGCCTGGCATTGCGCCGCAATCTCCCGGCTTGAGGTCTTCGGAGCGATGCCAAAATACACACCATTGCGCGCACTACCGAGGGCTGGACCATAGCGCTCGATCAACGCCTCATTGGTCTCGCCGGCGACGACGCGCTCTTCTCCCTCAAACGGGACGTTGAGTCTGATCGTGTGGGCGCGCGCGGCTTCATTG